>NZ_JBPWAP010000023.1:0-82628 GCF_051776705.1 Bacillus cereus group sp. BceL291
TCATAAAAGAATTAAGGCAAAATTAAAGGGTATGAGCCCAGTACAATACCGGGCTCATACCCTAGAGGCTGCCTAATGAAACGACCTGTCTAACTTTCGGGGGTCACTTCACTTATTACGGTGGCTTTTGTTGCTAATGTAAACATTGCTGAAATTTCCAAAAAGATGGTTGCGTTTCTTTATTACCAACAGGTTGGTTTTTAGAAGATTCATTAAAGGAATCCATTATAATCCGCTCATTTTGTACATTTGCAAATAAAATTGTGCTAGTAGTTGACGAATCGAATCAAATCAAGAAGTAATTTATCTTGATATTTATGGATAAGTTTATAAAGAAAAAAGGCATATAAATAATGCCTTTTTTCTTTATCTTCATTTAACTGGATAACAAACTTCTGTAACCCACTTATTAGGATCGGATTCCATCGCTGGGCTCACATGATAAATATTAAACATCGGGCCTGCTAATTTGTAACCCTCTGTCTCAATCCATTTTGCCGCAGCCTCATTTACAGCTGTCATCTGTTCATAACTTCCATTAACTGTTATAGAAGCTACATTAGTCGATTCCATATTTTTAAATGTAACGTCTTTTGTATTTTCGTGCTTACCTAGAATACTTAGCTGTATTTCTATATCTACATCATTTTCTTTGTATTCACGATCATGGAAAACCGCAATACTATAACTCGGTTGGGAAATACTAATATTTCCCATTTGAATTTCTTGCATTAATACACTCCATAAATCACCTTCGCAATTATACGATGGAATAACCTTTCTAACACTAGCTACAGTTCTTTCTGGAATTTCTTTTATTGAAACATGATAATTCATCTCAACAACATCCTCTCTCATCGTTTTCATTGAGTCTTCGAGGAAACGTAATTGTTTTTGGAGGTTATTCATGTCTTCTTTAATTTGAGCACTACGATTTAAAAATTGCTCTTTTATGGTATCTATATTATCGCATTCTATTATTTCTTTGATGGTAGCAATATTAAACCCCATAGCTTTTAACGTTTGAATTTGATTTACTTTTTTTAATTGGTCTGCTGAATAAAATCGATATCCACTATGCTCATCGACTTTTACTGGTTGTAGTAATTCCACTTTATCGTAGTGTCTCAACATTCGTATACTAATGGAAGATAGTTTTGAAAAATCCCCTATTTTAAACATGATTTCCTCCTATAAGTTACATCTACTTTGAAGCTCAACTTTATCTTAAACAATGACATTGTGTGAGAGTCAACTGTTTATAACGTTTGAATTATATTTCTTTATTTACTTTTATATCCTCTTCCTTCTTTAGGTTATAAAAATTCACTAATTGATTCGATCGCGACTAGCAATCAATTGATTTACCTTCATATGAACCTCTATTCTTATTTCTCATTAAAAACATATTTGCAATATAATAATTACATAATGAATATTACCTATTATGCAATTATCCTCTCACTTCATGAATCTTATCCTTGTATATTTCAAACCACTGTTGCCATTCATCTTTAGAAAATTCTTTCTCTTCTCCTTCTAAAACGTAAGAAAAAAGATTTAAACAAATATGCCAACCAGCTATATCTCTCGGTGTATGATCTGTTAATTCATGAATGTACTCTTTAAGGAATAAAAGAGTACCATTTTCCTCTTTATGTATTTCAAATCGGACACGATCTTTATCCCAAGTAAATTCAAGTACTGAGTTTACTTGACACTCTAAAATATCAATGTTTATGAATGAACCGTTCATCATGTCGAACTTTATTATTCCACCCGTTTTAAGGCTTTCAATCTGTAAATTGGACATCCATTTTTTCAGCTTACTGTTTTCTGTTAATACAGACCAAACTTCTTCTGCCGTATATGGAAATTGGCGTTCAAATTTCACAATATATCCATCATTTAGTTTCCCAATTTCAGCTATCATTTTGATTGCCTCCTTATATAGAATATATGTTCTCATTTTATTTTACACGAATATAAATATAAAATAAATATTTATGTCAACGAAGTGTTAATTTAAAGTGAATGACGCTGAGAAAAACTTAAATATTTTCTAAATCGAGTTATATAGTATTGAAAATTAAATATAGATTTACGTACAAATAAAAAAGCCGCATTTGCGACTTATGAAATCATAGGATTAACTCCTTTTTTGGTTGAATGATTAGCGCTTAATCGCATCAACAATTAGCGATGGAAAACCAAGTTTATCGCCTTTATTTCTAGAATCATACCTTTTCGAACGGAAAATAACACCGTCGTTTGCATCCCATTCGTTGTAATAAAACTGACCATTTTCATCACAATATTCAAGTAAAACTACCTCGAATCCAGCAGTTTCAAACATTTTCGTTAATGTTTTATAATTATGAACGATTTTATGACTTGCTGCTGGATGATCTTTCGGACCGGGTCCCCCTATTTGAACTATATTTTGATATACCTCATCCTGAAAGAATGCATCAGGGACTCCGCACCGAATATGACCAGATGGTTTTAAAAATTCATAACAGATTTCAGCTGCTCTTACACCTTCTTCAAAAGTAAGGTGTTCCCATACATGCTCAGCTAAAATAGCTGAAATAGAGTTGTATTCAAATCTTTCTTCCCACGTAGCTTTATCTAGTAAGTTAAGTTCATCTTCTTGCGTTTGAATCCAGCCTGGATTATTATTAAACACTCCAGCTCCGACAACTACTTTAATTTCGTCTTGTTTTATTGCCACCATGTTCACCTCTTAAACATTTTAATTCATTAATATATTCTATGTTTACTATTATCCTTCCTCCTTCAACAAATGTAGTAACATGAGCCCAGTACAATACCGAACTCATGCCCTAAAAACTCTCTAACGCAACAATCTGTCTAACTCTATAAAATTAGTTCATAATATACGATTTTTCTTACAGAAATATAGCACACCAAACATTAGCATAATACCAATTACGTAAAAATTTGTTGTTCCGCTCCCACCAGTATTAGGAATTACCCAATTATTCTTCGCATTTTTCACTGTTATTTTTTGTGTCTTTACTGCTTCTGTAATTTCTATTTCTATTGGATCTCTAAATAACATGTATCCGTTCGGTGCTTTTATTTCTTTAATCGTATACTTTCCAATTGCTAATTGGTTGGAAATTACCTTTCCTTTTTCATCCGTTATTAATCTACTAAGTTCTTTCCCTTCTTTATCTAACACTTGAAATACAGCGCCTTTTAGCTTTAATTCACTATCCTTATCATCAACTTTTTCAATTTCAAATTGCCCAGTCGGATCTGGCAATTTCTTATTTTCTATTTTAATTTCTACTACTGTATCTTTTTCTATTTTTACAGCTATTTTATCTTTTAATAATTCATAACCTTTAGGTGCCTCTACTTCCACTAGGGTATAGTTTCCTATTGGTAAGTCCTTTGATATCATTTCTCCTTTTTCATCTGTTATTAACTCTCCAACTACTTTTCCTTTTGCATCTTCTATATGAAACTTTGCCCCTGCTAGTTTTTTATTTTTATCACTTATGTCTACTTTCACAAGCTTCATTTTTCCCATTGGATCTGGCAATTTCTTATTTCCTATTTTAATTTCTACTTCTGCATCTTTTTCTATTTTTACAGTTATTTTATCTTTTAATAATTCGTAACCTTTAGGTGCTTCTACTTCCACTAAGGTATAGTTTCCTATTGGTAAGTCTTTTGATATTACTTCTCCTTCTTCATTTGTTACTAGTTCTCCAACTATTTTCCCATTTAAATCTTCAATTTTAAACTTTGCTCCTGCTAGCTTTTTATTTTTATCACTTATGTCTACTTTCACAAGCTTCATTTTTCCCATTGGATCTGGCAATTTCTTATTTCCTATTTTAATTTCTACTTCTGCATCTTTCTCTACTTTTACAGCTATTTTATCTTTTGATAATTCGTAACCTTTAGGTGCTTCTTTTTCCACTAAAGTATAGTTTCCTATTGGTAAGTCTTTTGATATCGCTTCTCCTTCTTCATTTGTTACTAGTTCTCCAACTATTTTCCCATTTAAATCTTCAATTTTAAACTTTGCTCCCACCAATTTTTTATTATCATTATTACTATCAACCTTTTTTATTTTTACTTTTCCTGTACTAGGCTTGTTCCAATGTTTCCAGTTAAATTTGAAATTGTGAAACTCAAATCCACCAGTTTGTTGTACCGCACCAACAAATGCTTGTCCATTAATCGAACCGCCTTTTGTTTCTAATACAGCATTGGGAGCAAACACACTCCCAACTACACCATATCCCTCTGTTGTAATTTTTTTCGCATTTGGAAAAACCCAAATCATTTTCCCATATAGCTCAGTAAACGGGGAATTAGGCGAATATGGTTGTGATGTAGGAACTATATCTGTAGCCTTTCCAATATTGTTCGTGTCATATAGAATAGACCCATTTTTAAATGTAACCTCTATTGCATCTGAATACATTACAATAAAATCTTTGTCCTTAGCATTGGGCAAAAATACATCTCTTATATCTACACTGATTTTCCCTGTCAATTCTGATGAAACATAAATATTAGGATTGTTTATATCTTTTCCGATTCCATGACTCATATTTGGAATTGGGGTATTCGTTTTATATTGACCTGCATTTTTACTAACTTGGTTCACTATATTGCGAAATTCATTAAATTTCGCGTCAATTTCTAGTTTTTCTTTATAAACGATACGATCATAGGAAGATTGTATGATGCGATCATAGGAAGATTGTATGATGCGATCTGGATCACTCTCTTTTGTCATTACGACTATTCCGTTTTGAATGATAAAAGATTCTTCTCTTGATTTTTTTAGTTTTCCAGACAATAACAAGGACGGATATCCCTCATCAACCCATTTTTCACCTACTATATTAGATGTTCCTGCTGCTGCACCTACAATCGTATACCCCGATGCATCCATATCACCTTGAACTGCAATTGCTCCTTCAATGTCGCCACCTATTGCTTTATGGTTACCAAAGACAACAGCATTATAACGCGATATATCTCCTAGACCTTCTAAGGTAGTCGTGGATCCATATGCTTCTTTTGGTACATATACGACAAAACTTACACTTAACATTAACAAAACAATAAAATGAATACTTACCAGCTTTAATCGTAGCCTCAATTCCTTTGTTCCCACCTTTACCGTATTTTTTTATAATCGAATAAAATGAATTTTTATTAATGATGATTTACTTCATCCCCTATATACCGTCTTTACTTATCTTTGAATTTCCGGTCCCACTTCCCATTAATGCAGGATAAATACATTCTATCGAGTTAACTTTTTCTTATAAATTACGACTAGAAGCACACATAACAATAGGATTGTAACTATTACAGTCCACTTATTAAATATAAATATCTCTGTACTCACTTTTTGTTTTTCTTTCTTGTTTAACTCCACGCGCTCACCTCGAACTAGCAATCTATTGGTGTTTACTCCATAAGGCGTACACGTAATTAAAGTTGTATAATCTTTATTTTCTACAATTTGTAGATCGTCCGTTTCATGTGGTAACACTACTTTAATTTGATCTACTTTATAAGCAAGAACTTTGTCTAAAGAATGAATATAAAAAAGATCTCCTTTGCTCAACTTATCTAAATCTGTAAATAATTTTGCTGATGGTAAACCACGATGCCCTGTTAAAATAGTATGCGTACTTTCTCCACCTACCGGGAGCGAAGAAAAATCTAAATGACCTATCCCGCGACCCAATACTTCCTCAGAGGTCCCTTGATAGATTGGCAGTTTTATATTAATTTTCGATATTTCAATATACCCCATTACATCTCCTAAATTTAACACATCAGCATACGCTTGATGATTACTTTTTTTTTCAGAAAATGGATCTGTAAATGTTTTCGCAGAAGTTTGAACTTGTTTATTATATTCGGCTGCTTCTTTTTCCCTACGTTCGACTTCTTTCTTTTGTAATGCTTTAATCTTCTTATCGTAAGAGCTAATCTCAGAATAATGTGCACGAGTCGCCAACCAATTACTAATAGTAGGATATAAAAAAATACCTAATCCAAATAAAAAAATACCCCCCAAAACAAGATTTCGTTTCATATTTCCACCTCTGTATATGCTTAAATATCGAAAAGAGGGAAGCATTTTGCTTCTCCCCTTTTCCCATAGTTACATGTTCCTAAAATCTTAATTTCTAGCAAACTTTTTTCTAAAGAAAACAAATGCCGCTGTAAGCATTAACGTAAGGCCTATTACAGTAAAAAGAGTCGTTCCTATGCCACCCGTTACCGGAAGAATCCATCCACTTTTATTATTTTCAATCGTCAATTTAACCGTTTGATTATTTTCACTAATCTTTACATCAATGGGGTCTTTTAATAATTGATAAGATGCTTTTGTACCATCTTCTTTTGTATATGTTGGTGCTTTCGTTTCAAAAATTTGATAGTCTCCATATGGAATGTTAGACCATTTAATAACACCATTTTCATCTGATACACCTGTTACTTCTTTTCCTGCTACGACAACTATTTTTCCATTATTATCTTTAAGTACAAACTCTGCACCTTTTAATTTATTCTTATTAGCACTATCAATTTTTGTTAACTCAATTATTCCAGTTGTCGGAATAACAACTACAGGTTTAGATTCCTTTTCTCCAATTACATCATTTTTATTTGTAAAATGTATTTTTGCTGTATTTAAAATTTCCGAACCAGATGGTACTCCTTCTTTTACTTGGGATTTAATTTGCAAATGAAATTCTTTTTTACCATCTAATTTTGTGAAATCTTTTACTGTAGCTGTTACTTTTTGACCTTCTATAGCTACCTCAACAACGTTTGCATTTACTTCTGCTCCATCAATTTTCACGATTGGCTTTCCTTGAATCACTAAACGATTATCCAAAGTATCTGTTACCACATATTTTTTGTATTCCTTAATGTCTTCTGGAATTAATGTTTTAATATCATAATTATAATTAGTTAACGGATTTATTGGTAACGCTTCCAATTTTCCGTTAATTTTTTTATCAATTGTTGGTTCTTCATTGTTTTTCACTTCTATTTTAACTACTGTACCAGAAGTAATAGTTCCATCTTCATTAATTGTTCCGGAGTTCTTAACAAAAAACTCACGTTTAGTTGGATCTATTACGTAGCCTTTCGGAGCTTTTGTTTCTTGGAAATAGTATTCACCATACTCCAATCCTTGCACGCGAATATGACCATTAGCATCTGTTACTAACTCTTTTTTCACTTCTGTACCATCTTTTTTAAATAAAGAGAATACTGCACCTGCTAATGCTTTTTCATTTACACCAGTTTTTATTAAATCCACTGCACCACGTTTAATCTCATTTTTGGGATACATGTGAACATCATAGTTTAGCACCTTACCCTCTTTATTCGTTAATGGGATATCCACTGTATACGTATTGGGATTTAGATTAACATGTGGAGGTCCTGCCACTTCTTTCACCTCATAACGTCCTAGCGGAAGATCTTTTAATACAGCTTGTCCGTTATCATCTGTTACTACTTGATTTGGAGTGGCTCCCATTACAGGTTTCACGTCTTCTTTTACGATTTTCCCATCGTTTGAAATTTTTTCAAAAGAAGCAACCCTTTTCACTTCAAACGTTACACCTTTTAATGGTTTCACATCTTTTGGCACCTCTTGATTTGCAGAACCGTCACCTTCTAGTCCCTGCGCTCCATCTTTTTCTTGTTCATACTTATGAATCGTTAAAGTACCTTTAGATGGTGAATCTGCCTTTACTAATACACTAGACCATGTAGAAAATGTTAAGAATAACACTAAAAGCACACTAAATATTTTTTTCATTTCTCTTATCCCCTTTACTACTTCTATCATTTTAAAAATTTCTTTATTACTATTACCTTCTTAAAAGCAATAGTGTGCCAAGTATCAGATTTAAACGAATAACATAAAACATAGTCGTCCAACAATCCATTGTTTACAATCACTTATTCACTTTTCTTATCTTCTATTATTACGTTGTCTCTCCGCATGATATATGTAATTTTCTCCCCTAAATTACACGTATATCCCTATTTCAAGAATCATTACATTTGTTACATAATAGCTTTCACTGCTAATTTCGACTAGTCACTTACTGTCAATCTATTCATATCTCACTTCCTATCCCTATTTAAAATCCAATCTTAATCATTTTTTGATACATATAAGTAATAACCAACAAATAAGTGTGACGATTCATATTTTACGTTACTGTCCAAAACTATTACCTGTATATTCAAATAATATGTGCTATTCATGTTAAATTATGGTATTATTCTTAGAAGTTTATAACTTTTATTTATATTTTTTATTGATAAAGGTTTTCCGTATCTACTTATGAAAAAGGAATATATGTTTATTTAACTATTACGCATAACTGTAAGGAGGAAGAATATGACTAAAAAACTCAGTCTAGTTGAGATAGAGTACATTTGCAATATGTTTTTTCAATCTTTCGAAATTCCAGTTTGTTTTTTAGATTGTAACAAAAATATTCTTTTAGAATTTAAATCCAAAAATGATTCACATTCGTTATATACATCAAAAATAGAACAGTTACATATGCTTTTTCAGAGAAATGATACATATAATTCCCCCATCTTCAGAACTCACGAATATCTAGAGCACTTTATTTTAATTCACATAAAGAGCGATTATATGGTGAACGGTACTGTTATTATTGGGCCCTTGACACATGTAAATTTTTCTACAAGTAAAGCGGATAGTAACCTTAATTTTATTCCAAATTATAAAAGAACAAGAGACCATTATTTTTCATTGTCAGTCAAAGATCAAAATTTCTTTGTAAATATAGCGATATTGTTCTATAACATTCTCTATAAAAAAAATTCAGATGTAAGCACCTTTTCAAATAACAGTGACTCACTTCATATAAGTCATAGCAGCATCTTAAACGAAGATGTATATATTTCAATGCAAAAAGACGAATCCATTTATCATAATTTATATATAGAGCAGCAACTACTTAGTTCTATAGAAGACGGGGATAAAGAAACCGTCCTCAAATATTATTACGAATTCCAACAAGAGACTCTTTCATCTTTATCTTCATTCCATCAATTAAGACGTCATAAAAACATTTGTATTTCATCCATCACGCTCGCTACTAGATATGCGATAAAAGGGGGACTTCCATCTGGGATTGCTTACAAAATTTATGATTTACATATTCAAAGAACAGAAGATTTAAAAGACAAAGAATCTGTTTGGGATTTATTAAAAAATGCTTTTTGTACCTTTGCAGACCGTGTAAAGGCACAAAAAATACAGCAACATTCACAGACTATTGCTATTTGTAAAAACTACATTTTTAAAAATATTTACAATCCAATATCTGTTAAACAACTTGCTAAATTTGCAAATGTGAATTCAGATTATTTATCTATATTATTTAAAAAAGAAGTCGGTATTTCATTAATTGAGTACATTCAACGTGAACGAGTCGAAGAAGCAAAGAAATTATTAACTTTCACCACCTATCCCTTATCAGATATATGCGCTTCGCTTAATTTTAGCGATCAAAGTTATTTCACTAAAATTTTTAAAAAATTCACCAATGAAACACCTGGTAAATACCGAAAATCTCATGTTGTCATTTAGAGTGACACTTCCATTAAAACAAAGTGTTTTCAGTAACTTATCAATGGCAAATTAGAAGTACTCCTATATTCATGAGCTATAGGATTTATGCTATTTTCAAATCAAAAAACACGTTACTATTCTTTTATTTTAATGAGAATAGTAACGTGTTTTTTATGTAATATAGTTCTGTAGACAGAATAGTATCCAACTGCAAATTTTTATAAAAGCCAAATGTACCGCTTAACTATTAAAATCTTAATAAGTAAAAAATCCATATTTCGTTTTATTTACTTTCTACTTTATTTCTTTTGAATACTGAACTCTTTTCTTCAAACGAATGATCCCTACTATTATTTTTGTATCTTTCTAAATTTGCGAATCAAAGTGAGTACTGTACCTGCAATAATCATCAATATGCCGATTGCTGCACTGTTAGTTGTACTTACACCCGTCTTTGGCAGCTCCTTATATGTATATTCTTTTTTATCGGTATTACTGTTATTTGAGATATTATTGTTATTTGTCTTATTAGCAAGACCATTAGGTTTGCTAGTTTCTTTATCTTTCACTAATACTTTTTGTATCGTATTTACCTCATTGCCCACGGAATCTCTTACACTATATATTATTTCATAAATACCGGCTTTATTTGTATCTATAGTTCCTTCATACGCTACTTTAGAAGTAAGGTCACCGTCTTCTTTGTCAGTAGCTGATACTCCTATCAACGGATCAAATTGATCACCCTCAGTAATTGAAGTTGTAGCAGGTACTTTTAGTATTGGTTTATCATTTTTAACTTCTTCTCTAACTTTGACCGTTACAGTTTGCTTCGCCGTTACTTCATGGCCTTTTGAATCTGTAACTGTGTATTTTAATACGTAAGTACCGGCTTTATTTGTATCTACTTCACCATCAACTTTGATTTTAGAAGTAAGATCACCGTCTTCTTTATCGATAGCTAATACTTCTGCCATTGGAACAAATGAATCTCCTACATGAATTGTCGCTCCAACAGGCACTGTTAATTTAGGTTCTAAATCTGATGTTTCGCCATTTCCCTCTACAATTACAGTCTGTGTAGCCGTTGCATTCCCCCCTTGAGAATCAACAACCAGGTATTCCACAATGTATGTACCTGGTTTTGAAGTATCTACATCGCCTTTATGCTTTACTTTATTTGTTAAATCACCATCTTCTTTATCAACAGCTTTTACATTTCTCATTGGATCAAACGTATCACCTACACGTAGTGTAATCGTAAACGGTACAGTTAACTCTGGAGCTTGGTTTTCTGCTGTTTTTTCGTTTTCTTTCACCGTTCCTGTAATTTTTGCCGCATCAAAAGCATTTTGGACTGCTTGAACTTCAATTGAGTTCGTTCCATATTTATTAGCTGCGACTTTAAGGCATGCCAATTTCAATTCAGAGAAATCAGAAGTCATGTTTAATTCATCAGTATTTGCATAATAGAAAATATCAAACATTTTATCTTCACCAATACCATTTACATTTACACCGTTATGAGTACCACCTTGTGCAATTAAATACGCAACTTTATTAATAATACTTGAATTAAAATGTACGCCTCCATAATCCTCTCCATTTAAATCATTATATTTACTATAATCATCGGGATACGGTAGTCCTTCTGAAAAATTAATTGCAGTTGGATTTTTCATATTACGAAAAGTCGATCCAGTTTGCTCTCCTATTGTCCAGTTAAATTCCCCATTATTTATGTATTTCTCTATAGCCGTTCCCATAATATCCGATAATGCCTCGTTAATTGCCCCAGATTCTCCTGAGAATTCAAGGTTAGATTCACTTGATGTAACTGCGTGTGTAAATTCATGACCGGCTATATCGAACGCTTTTACCATAGGATCTCCATATAAAAGCATACTGATGTTATTAATATTAGTACTAAATGCATTCTCCCAATTTTCAGGATCATTTGTCCCTCCAGAATCCCATGCATGTACAACTGAAACTACTTTTTTTCCTTTATTATCAAAACTATTACGATTATATTTTTCTTTATAAAAATCATATACCTTTGTTGCTAAGAAATGAGCGCTTACCGCCTTTGGATCATTAAATGTTGTTGAAGCGCTAGTTGCTAGTATGCCAGGATAATAACTTTCTTCATTTGTAATATCTCTATAATTTACATCATATGTCTCAATTCCTTGCCCTCTTGTGTAATCAGCAAGCGCATAATTCCCACTGGTCTGTTTAGAAATACCAAATGTACGAGTTACGCCTAAATCATCTTTTCCTGTTCCAGTTAATGATGTGAAATTGCTAGTTTTATTTTCCTTAACGGATTCAACATACTCTTCACTTATTTTCAAACTTGATTCTTGTACCATATCTTTTAACATATCGCCATTATGAGCATTCACTAAATAAGTTCCAGATACATAATTTGGTGTTGTAGCAGCAAATGTAACTTGATATGCATTGCTAGCCTGCCCATGATTTTCATCAACAAAAATAACCGCCTTAACTTCTGGTTCAGAAATAAATTTAATGTCGTTTCCGTACTTTTTATAAATATATTGTTTCGCTTCTTCTTTTGATAAATTAATAGGTTTCTTTAAATCTTCTTGTGTTAAATTTTGTGCGCTAGCTCCTGAAATGCTTTTAATAATACCTTTTTTATCTACGTGAGCAGTTAACTGGTGGCCATACACTTCTTTTCCTTCATATATTTGTTGCATGCGCACAAGTGTAGTTCCATCATAAGAACCACGTTTTTGAAGAACCTTGTAATCTACTCCTGTTTCTGCACTAACTTGTTTTGGAGACAAAGCATGCTCCGTATTTTCCTTAAGTGCATCTTTCACTACATTCTCTGGCGCCTTTTTTGATGGTTGTGTAAGATCACCTGTACGGAACGAATCCTCTTGAATTTCAACTTGCATTTGACCAGGTTCCTCTGCATGACCTACTCTATATGGTGTTACACTTGTTAAAACAAATCCTGTTGTTAATGCAACTATAGCTATTTCTTTTTTATTTCTCATGGTATTTACCTCGTATAAATTTCTATTATTTATATGAAACTGCTAAAATGTATACAATCTATTCCTAACATAAAAAGATGACTTTTGTAATCTACAAAAGCCACCTCTTCAATATATAATATCCCTAAAATGTTTTTAATACATAATTTCTATACAAAAAAGAAAAAAGCATTCATTAACGAGCATTTTGCAATACTTTTATTAGGTCATTTATATTTTCAACTTTCTGCTGAAACTGATCAAATCTGTTATGTAGCGATGAAGGATTTTTATCTTCAGTTGAAATAACTTGTTTTAATTCATTTTCTAATTTATCATACATATCAAAAAAATTATCAAATTCTACACTTACAAGCTCTTCATTTTCGCGATAGAATCTTTTTGCTTCTATATAAGTCATATATGATTTATTTAAAAATCCTAATGAAATTAAATATTTAGAAGTGTTTTCTTGATAAATAGCAATATCACATGCTATTTTAATATCAGAATAAGTCTTTTGAACGAGACAATGCAATTCAAAAATCTTAAACTTTAATCCATTATTCATTTCATCCCCTCCCATCGTATCTATTCTACATAAAATTAGAATATTATACAAAGAAAATTATTAGCAAGAAATTGACAATTAAAAAAATAACTTAAGGATAAACAAAATCCCTCTCATTATAAATTATAATTGCGGAGCATTTACCAACATAACAGCAAAATAAAAAACGAAAAGAATAAATCTTTCCGCTCTTAGAGTAATAAATACATTTCATATTGCGCTAAAGAATTCTTTTCAAATCCACATTTCTTAAAAAAACCCTCTAATAAATTATTGTTAGGAAACCCAATTGATAAACTTGATAAATTTAATTCTTCTCTTGCTACTTGTAATAATTTCATCCCAACACCAATATTTCTATAATCTTTGTCTACGAAAATAAAACTAATTTTACCTTGTTCATTTACACATAGAGAGCCTTTTAAGTCATTATCGACATATGCACCATAAAATACATTATTTGTTTGTTCGATATAATCAATATCATTTTGCCAATTTATATGGAAGTTTAACCATTTCTGAATTTCATCTTTAAAAGTTGGAAATTCTAATTGTTTTACTTCAATATCCTTACAATCTTTATTCATTATTTTAGTCAAATCATTTAAATTATAATAAGAAAGATCGTACACTTTTTCATAGCCCAACTTATTATAAAAATGAATCGCTCGGTCGTTTCCTACAATGACTTCGAGAAAAAGTTGCTTACATCCATGTTGAATCGCCTCTTCTTTATGCAGTTCAAATAATTTTTGACTCACACCAATACCGCGGTAATTAGGATGAACCGCTAATGTTCCGCAGCGCATAGTCTTTATACTTTCATAATCTTTTATACCACCTAATATTACGCCAACTGATTTGTCACCGTCTAAAGCAAGAAAAGAATGTTCTAGCAAATTACCTTCTGGTCCCAAAAAACGTTGTATAAAATCCTCTTTTGAAACCTCCATCTTAATAATGTAATCTGAAAATCCATCTTTAAAAGCTTCATATACTAAATCAATATTTACTTCACTACACCTTTTATATTGAATCATATAAAATTGCCCTCCAACTGCTTATATTAAACTCAACGTGTACCCATATAATATATTCCATCTATTATAAATTTCAGCTCTTAATTTGAAATGAGCGGACATTTCCCTACATATAACTCACTATTGATTTGTTTTATAACAAACTATCTATTATTTACTACATTAACCTCATAAACACGTAAAAAAGCAATTAAATGCTCACATGCTCTTTCACATGCTAGCATTTTAAAGATTTTTTGTTCTTCTTTCGTTTTATCATTAGCCTGATCTGAAGCAGCTTTTAAACAGAGAAATGGTTTTTTATTTATTTGGCATACATAGGCGAAAGCTGCTACTTCTTGATCAACTGCCAATGCTCCATATACGGTATGGAGTAAATATCTCATTTCTGAACTACGAATACGTTGATCTCCTGATAAAAATGTACCGAAATGTATCGGATCATACGATCGTATTTTTTTTATTCTTCTTACAAGTGATTTTGTTGTTTCAATAGGTGCTGTTCTACCGTTATATAAATTCAAAACATCTTCTCCTGAACCAGCAGCAGTAACATCATGTTGTATTGCGTTTAGTGCGACTACAATATGACCGTTTTTCACCTTGTTTGATAAACTTCCGCATATTCCTGTCATAAACAACTCATCTGGCTGAAACTCACTAATTAACAATTGTACACAACTAGCGCAGCTTACTTTACCGACACCAGTAACAACTGATATAATTTCCAGCTCATTAATAGTATGAAAATGAAATTCCCAAGCTGCTCTTTTTTCAACACGTTCACTTGGATAATGTTGATGCAAATACGTCAGTTCTGGTTCCCATGCAGAGACAATTGCAATACGTTTCATTACACGCTTCACTTCCCCTATTGTCATTTAAATGAGTTATCTATACTTTCTCATTCATAATCTAGAATCCATTCTTTATATTTCTTATATAAATCTCGTATTATTTCTTTATTCTTCGCAATTACTTCACTTCCTCTATCATCATACATAAACATGACAATATCTTTCGTTGCATTTATGAGAAATACATTTGGATAAGAAATTTCTTTTTTTCGTCCAAATCGAGGATATAAATCAAAGAAATCCTCATGATTAGCAACTTGTATAAGCGATTCATATTTAATATGTTCCGCAAGGCATTTTAAAGAAAAATGATATGTACAATATAAATCTGCTTCTTCATCTTCAAATAAAAACGGTAACGTTTCTTATCTTATATGAAATCTTAAATCTCTTTTCTTAATATATTTATTGTATACATTTATTTTCTGTGGAGTTTTTATATTTTCCTTTTTAAATCTATAAACATTTGTCACTACAAACACTACATCTTCTTTTGAAAATATGTCTTCAAATAAGAATTTATTATATGTATATAGTTGAGAAAAGTATTCCGTATTTAAATTGTCGGTTCCTTCTACAATTTGATATTTATCTTTTCCAAAATCAAAATGCAAATGATTTTCCCACTAAGAATATAAGTAGGGTACTAATGTAACTCCTGGAAATGTTTGATTCATATATTCTTTTAATTGCATTTCCTTGTCCTTTCTACTGTACAATTCCTTTTAAATCCCAGTATGCTTCTTCTAGCCATGGATGTATAACTTTCAATGTATCTTTCCTTTCCCACAAATATGAAATATATACAAAAGCTGCTTTTTCCAAAGATTTTTCCAATCCTTTTTTTATTTCTATTAAATATGGTGGTGTCCCGTTTTGATCCCATTCTATTTTATCTGCAACAAATAATACTAAATCCATCTTCGTTGCATGTTTACGCAACGTTGTGTGGCAACAAATTGCATTTAAAATTTCTTCATCTTCTACTTTAAATATTTCTTTTGCGATTACTCTCGATAGTTTTTGATGAATGATCATAGGAAACTTTCTTTCTGCTTCCACTATTTCTACACCAAATTCTTCAGCAACTGCAATCCGCTCCTCGTTCGGAAAAATGCCACTAATATCATGTAAATATCCTGCAATTGCTGCTTTTTCTTTATCTACGTGAAACTTTTCTGCAATCTTTTTTGCCTCATTTGCCACACGAATTGAATGTTTATATGTAAACTCTTTATTATATTTTAGTAGAAAAGCTTTAATATCATTTTCTATTTTTCCAGTTGGAGTAAATGAATATATATCATTACATAACATAGAAAATCCCCCTTATAACTACCTTTCATTATAATGTAGAATCTAAATATCTTTGTTATTTTATATTCGATATTAATCTTTTTACTCCTTTTTAATACGTTACATGAAATTTTATACAGAATCATCGCTACAAGTACATAAATGTTTGATATTATAGTAATGTTGATGATTTGTAAGGAAAGGAACTACACAATGAATAAAAACATATTAATTATTGATGATGATAAAGAAATTGTTGAATTACTTGCTGTTTATTTGCGAAATGAAGGCTATAACATTTATAAAGCTTATGATGGCGATGAAGCATTGCAAAAAGTTTCTACATATGAAGTTGACCTTATGATTTTGGATATTATGATGCCAAAGCGAAACGGATTAGAAGTTTGTCAGGAAGTGCGTGAAAATAATACTGTACCAATTCTAATGCTTAGTGCAAAAGCAGAAGATATGGATAAAATATTAGGTCTTATGACAGGTGCCGATGATTATATGATCAAGCCATTCAATCCATTAGAATTAGTAGCAAGAGTGAAAGCTTTATTACGAAGATCATCTTTCCAAAACGCTACTTCGCAAAAGAATGAAGATGGTATTATTCGTATTCGCTCTGTTGAAATACACAAACATAATCATACTGTTAAAGTAAATGGAGAGTATATTAAACTAACCTCTATTGAATTCGATATTTTATATTTGCTTGCAAGTAATACAGGAAGAGTATTTAGTTCAGAAGAAATTTTTGAACGCGTTTGGAATGAAGATGGTTACGGTTCAAATAAGACTGTAATGGTCCATATTAGCAACTTACGGGATAAACTTGAAACAGTAATAAATGGAGAAAAATTTATTCACACTGTTTGGGGAGTTGGCTATAAAATTGAGAAATGAAGCATTTGATATATTAAAAGATATCCCTAAATGGAAACTTATTTTTTGGCTCTTATTAGCTATCACACTCACGCCTATTACTGAATTAATTATTTATCGCCTCGTTACGAGTGTAATTGAGAGTTCACTTACTCTAACTGAACTCGGTAAAGAATTCATTCGAATTTTTGGTTATGAAAAGTATAAAGGGATTAAAGAATCGTTATGGATGATGATTGTATCTTATTTGTTTTTATTTTCTATTTTTTCATCCTATCTTTACATTTTTTATCGCCACGAGAAAAAACTTTACTATGAAACTTGTATTAAAAAAATGATAGAAGAAATTCGTTATATTGCAAATGGAAACTTCAATCATAAAGTTTCTATTGTAAATCATAATTATCTAGAAGAATTAGCAATCGGGGTCAATGAAATTGTTGAACAATTAAAAGTCTCCATTGATGAAGAAAGACAAGCGGAACAAGCAAAAAGTGAACTTATTACAAATGTATCACATGACTTACGCACTCCCCTTACTTCTATAGTTGGATACGTAAATTTAATCCATCATGATAATTATAGAGATGAAGTAGAATTGCGATACTATATTCAAGTCATTTACGATAAAGTAACTCGTCTTAATGCATTAATGAATGACTTGTTCGAATATACACGTGTTCAAAATAAAGAGTTAAGCTTGTATTCTGTTCCTATTGACATAGTAGAGTTACTTGGACAATTAACTGTTCAATTCCGTATACAATTTCAAGAAGCAAATATAGAATGTCGACCTTCTTTCCCATCTCAAAAGCTCATGGTATTAGCTGATGGTGAAAAATTAGTGCGTGTGTTTGAAAATCTTATTATAAACGCTATCGCTTATGGAAGCGAAGGTCGCTATATTGACCTTACTGCTTATGAAAGCAATAATATGATTACAATTGATATAACAAATTACGGACAACCTATTCCTAGTACGGATTTACCTCATATTTTTGAACGTTTTTATCGCGTTGAGAAATCTCGCTCTACAAACACTGGTGGATCTGGACTTGGATTAGCTATTGCAAAAAGTATAGTCGAATTGCATAAAGGAACAATTGAAGTATATAGTGATGATGAAAAAACAACATTCACTGTAAAACTACTCCCATACAAATGTTAATATTATAAATAAAAAGTTCAATTTCTTATCATATAAGAAATTGAACTTTTTCCATTAATGCCCAAAATTTAATAATCCTTTATAATTCTTTAGAAATTCTTTACCTTTTCTTTCTTCCTAATTAAGCATTCCTTTTTACAATACTAGTATTGATGTCATAATAGGAGGATCGCTTATGCAATTCTTAAAAAAATTCGCTATTTTATTATTATCTTTTTTCATTACTGCACTTATCGTTTTATATTTTTACCTTTATGTAAATGGTCCGATTATTCAAGCTAAATCAGCTATTTTAATAAATGCTAATTCAGGTGAAATTGTTTATAAAAAAAATGAAGAAACTCCAGTACAATCAGCTGCTTTATCTAAATTAATGACAGAATATATCGTATTGGAGCAACTAAATGATAGAAAGATACAGTTAGATGACTTAGTACAAATAAGTAACGAAGTTTTCCGAGTAGAAACAAGCCCTATACAAGTAACATCGAATGATAAAACAACGGTTCGTGATTTACTTCATGCATTGCTACTGGCAGGGAATAATCGTTCTGCACTCGCTCTAGCAGAACACATTGCCGGAAATGAAGATAACTTTACAGTATTAATGAATAAAAAAGCAAAAGAACTAAAGTTATTACAACCATCTCCATTTCTAAACTCTACTGGAATTAATAATGATACAGATAAACAATCAACTACAACAGCGATAGACGCAGCTAAACTAGCAGCAAAATTAGTAAAAGATTTTCCAGATGTATTGAATATTACGAAACTAACCTCTTACCAATTTACCTTCAAAGATTCCCAGGTTTTCAATACGAATAAAATGATATATTCCCTTAATGAAAACATTAAACTTCAAGGTGTTGATGGCTTACAAACTAGTTTTTCAACTAACGGTAATTATAGTTTTGTCAGTACAGCAAAACTTGGAGATACTAGACTAATTTCAGTAATATTAGATGCAGATGAAGAAAACATTTCATTTATTGAAACAAAAAAGTTGCTACAGTATGGTTTTGATCCTTCCTCGTACTCTGCACTCCAAGCTTTTAAAGACGCCCTTACATCTTGGACAATATTGCTTCAGTTTAAAAATTTAATTATACAAACTATAATGATTTTTTTAATCATTACCACCTTAATGTTTTTACATATACGTCAGAAAAAATCCGAGGATTTCAATTAAGAAATCTTCTTATATATATAAAACCGACTTGCGCTTAAGATGCAAGTCGGTTTTTAATTCTATCATCCTCTTCAAATTTGCTGAAACTGGTTGCAAGTTTAACTTCCTCGCCCATACAGACAGCTGACCAATATGATGAATTTCATATCCCATTACATGTCTTAAAACCTATGTTTTTTGAGGCATACATCCATCTCTGTTTCCTTTCGTTGTGTTCGTTTGTTTAGTTTAAATGGGTTAATCTATTAATTCTATTAAATCCAACAATTTAACTATTACATTTTAAAGTTCTACTCATATACTATAGTAAATTACTAGAAAGGAGGTTTAACTATGGATAGTTGCGTTGTATTTGTAAACGGACAACCTTTTCTAGTTCTTTCAGTAGCTGGTATTGAAATTGCTAGATTAGAGATTTCCCTTCAAGTAGCATTAGCTCTAAGAGTGCTTGGGATACCAATCTGTGATTAATTACCAAATTAAAAGAAAAAGAGGGCATTAGCCCTCTTTTTTTATTTTCTTCTCACCTTTTCTTAACAACAAACAAAATTCAAATTTAATTAATTATAAAAATTAAAGTATATGAACGTTACATGAAACACTTGTTAAGATAGCTGTCCTTCACACTATTTATTTCGCCGACATTATATAATCAAAGCACACAATGATTAACTTTTTATACGGCTTATTTTAAGTGTGCTAGCATTCTAGGCTAGATAATTATGACTGCAAAAAAACTTCAAGTTCTCGTTTATATAAATTAAATAACGCTTTCACTTTTTGAATCGATTGATAATCTTTAAATTGCTGTTCTCTATCTTCTTATCCTTGAAGAGCACTAATCCAACTATACTCTACATCTACAATATGAAATAATGTTTCTAACATACCCCCAGTTTGCAAAGTAAATCTTCCTCTGAAAGTTGTTCACACCACTTAAACCAATCATCTCTTACTTGCCAATTATATTGAAATAAAGTGTACACATTTATCTCTCCCTTACTTCAATTATCCACCTAACAGCATCTGTTATACATTTAACCATTGACAATCACTTCTCTTCGGCCAAGTTCCTCTACAGCGTGATTAATTATTTCACTTACAGATAAAGAACCATCCAATATGATATCTGAATTCGGCTTAACAGTATGAATTGCCTCTAAATAAGCTTTTCTCGCATATGTCATGTAATGTTCCAAATCATTATGTATTTCATCTATTGTACCTTCCTTAAAATCTCGCAAAATCCTTCTAGCCATCGCAATATCTAAAGGCGTATCAATAAATATAGTTACATCAATGAATTTTCGCATCTCACTATTTAAGTATGCAAAAGGATAATCTACAATAATATAGTCTAAGGTATTATTTTGTATAAGTTGCTCAATATCATGAATTAATGGTGTTAATACCCACTCGTCGTAATTCGCCCCATCATCAATCCATTTACAAATATCAGCAGGAGATTTATCAAATGTGTAACTATCAAAATATAGAGCTTTTGAGTTTTTAAACTTATGCTTTAATCTTTCTGTAATTGTAGTTTTACCTCCCCCCGAAACAGCTGCAATTGAAATTATTTTTGTTTTATTATCCACTATACCCACCAAACCCCTTTGTTAACATAATATAATTATAAATTACTATCGTTGCTACTTCTTCCATTCATATTCTAACATACTCATTTCCCATAAATTCCAATACGTTTCTCCTACTCTTTTTGACTCTCTTAATAAGCCTTCTTTTACAAACCCTATTTTTTCGTAACATGAAATGGCCGATGTATTAAAATCATACACACCAAGAGTTACTCTATGTAGTTTTAATTCGTCAAAAGCAATATGAAGTACTGCTTTCATCATATGTTTTCCTATAGAACGTCCTCTCATCTTCGTATTACCAACTAATACTTTTCCAATTCTAGCGGACTTATTAATATTATCTATTTGCCCAAGCGAAATATGTCCAATAACGTCTGAAGTCTCTTCATCTACCACTTTGAAAGCGAGTGTATTTGCACTTTCTATATACTTCTCTAATTGCTGTTCGTCTAAAGGAAATGTGAATGCATTTCCTGACCATTGTATTAGAAATTCTTCGGAATTAATCCAATTTATTAATTGTTTAAAATCAGATTTCTTAAAGCTTTCTAGTTTAATCACTTCCTTGCTCCTTTCGTACATCATGCTTTATAACCTCAAACTTATTTCTATATAAAGAATATATTCTCCTTTTATATAAAATTAAAATAAAGCCATTCATGTGAATGGCTTTACAAAAAAGCAGCATAATTATGCTTTGTTTGCTACATCAATACCATTAAAATCAAAGTCAGCAGTAACCGTTGTAACCGGTGGGAAAATTGCTTCAATTTTGCAAATGGAAATAATTACTCCAACCGATCCAGGAATAGCCGCAAGCCTAACTACATCACAACTTACAGACGAAACAGTACCTACATAAGTACGTCCCTCTGTATTAATTTGAACTGTTCGATTAATTAATTTCTTAAGTTCATCTCTAATTCCTTGTACGCAAGAATTATCACATTTCTCATGCTGTTCTTTTTTACACTCTTCGAATACTTCCCAACAATCATCTTGTTTACATGTACACTTCTTTTTACAATTATTAAATCGAGAACCCAATACCTCACCCCCTAATCCTTTCTATTAGTAAAGTATGTCCACTAGCTTAAAAGGGTACGAGGCAAACACATAAAAAGAAAAAAACAAACAATTGTACCAAACTTTCTTTTCATTATTCATTATAAAAACAGACTTCTCCTAATTAAAAGCTTTTTAATGAGCGGCCGTGAATTTAGTCCTACTCCATTTAATGTTTAGACACCACTTTCTAAAACAAACCTTTTTTCTTTTAAATAAGACGCCCCTTAAAAACACACTAGATTTTCCCATTAACTCACATATACATAGACTTTATTTGTGGATTTCCCATTTTTCATTGTGAAATATACATTTAAAAAGCGTACTCGAAAATAAGATATTATTTGTAATCAGAACATTTTCTTCAACAAACGTTTATTGAAAAATACCATATCCACTATCTCTTAAAAATTTGCATATTTTGTATAAACTCTATATCGAGTAGAAAACACTCTATCATATAAAGATAAAATAGTAGGTTAATAAACAAGCCATTTTTTATTAAAACATAGAATAATATGAACACTATTGAAAGGAGGTAGAAATGAATTTCCTGGAAAAATGATTGCTGGAGTTCCCAGAAAAAGCATTGTTGTGATGATTGGTGGAAATCTAAAGAAAAGCATCATTGTGATGATAATTGGAGTTCTCAGAAAAAGCATTGTAATGATGATTGGTGGAAATCTAAAGAAAAGTGTCATCGTGATGATGATTGGAGTTCTAAACGAAATAAGTGTCGTTGTAAATGTTTCTTTATTTGTTGCCATTGTAAAAGGAAAAATTGGTAATATTTCCGATGCCAACTTAAAGGAAAGAATATGTCTTTTGGAACCGATAAATACTAGAATGTATTATACAAAAAGCTGACTGAATATAATCAGCTTTTTATCAATGAACACGTAAAGATTTCAACAGACATATGTATTTACTGATTAGGTGGGCTATTAAGAAAAAACAAGCTAACTCTTATAAATCGATTTTTAATTACTTCACGTACGTATAAAGCTTTCGATGCCCTCATTACTTCAGACGAATTCACCAGTATTTTCAGCAAAAAATTCATGGAATCTTTAATTAGTCGAGTACTTTCATTGCCTTCAGAAACCCCAGAGACAAGCGGGGTTTCTTTTATTTAAATAAAGATTTTGTTTAAACTTTACAAAACTCACCTATATTAAAATATCTTCTAAAATCCTTATTGAACATTTATAATACTATTAAACGGTTTAAATTCGACAATCAGTAATGGAGGCATTTTAATGGGAAACATCCCAAAAGTATCATCACACCAATCAAATCCTAATATACCCTCACAGCAAGTGAATCCTAATACCCAACAAGGTAGTATAAAAAAAACAAGACGCCGTATTATAACTACTTTGGCTTTTATATTACCTATAATTTTTGTCCTTCAATATTCTCTGAATAACCAACAAGAAATGATTAAAGAAAAACAAATCACACTTAATACGGAACAACAAAAATTATCTTCTGTAAAGAAGGATGGTCATTCCCTTAACAAGGATGTCAAGGCTTTAACAAGTAGTGAAGAAGAAATTTTAAAATTCGCAAGGAAACTGTATGGATTTTCCAAACCGAATGAAACTATATTTCAAATAACTGAATAAAATTACACGGCATTACCTAAAAGGCGATTTGAAGATAATCGCCTTTTTATATTTAATTTCTAAAGGAATCATACTAATCTCTCTTTCTATCATATAACTACTTTGTTTAATTTGTTAAAATAAAACCGCTTGTCCGTTTCACTTTGCTCTATCATTACATTTACTATTAGTAATACGATTTTTAGAGGTGATAAATAATGGACGAGTTTTTATCTTTTGCTGCACTTAATCCCGGTTCTATTGGACCTACACTTCCAACTGTTCAACCTTTTCAATTCCCTACCGGTCCCACCGGTTCTACAGGAGCTACTGGATTAACCGGATCAACTGGACCGACTGGGCCAACCGGATCAACCGGACCAACTGGATTTAATCTTCCTGCTGGACCTGCATCTATTACCTTGACTTCTAACGAAACCACAGCATGTGTATCCACTCAAGGAAATAATACTTTATTTTTTTCGGGTCAAGTATTAGTAAACGGTATTCCTACTCCAGGGGTAGTGGTCAGTTTTTCGTTTAGTAACCCATCTCTTGCTTTCATGGTTCCTCTTGCTGTCATTACCAATGCCTCAGGTAACTTTACCGCTGTATTTCTAGCCGCTAATGGGCCTGGAACAGTAACCGTTACTGCTTCACTTCTTGATTCTCCTGGAACAATGGCTAGCGTCATTATTACCATTGTGAATTGTCCGTAATGATTTTATTTTTAAGAACTAAGCAATTTCTAATAAAAAGAGCACTGATTTTATAGTGCTCTTTTTTTATCATTTGGATGTGCCTTTCAAATTAAATTTCGTAACAGCCTATTAAAATAACGCTTTTATTGAATTTCATCCTTAACAAAATTTAATTACTCCAATGAATAAACATGCCACAGTATCGTATTTTAATAAAAACTATAAAACAGACATACTTAACACTAATAGTAGAATTTTTCTTCTTCATCAAATTCACTTCTTTTCTTTTTATAAACATAAAAAAGGATCTCTATTTATACAGAGATCCTTTCTAACTTTATAATTTACTAGACTGTAACCCCTGAATAAACGGAACTACTTCAGGATTTACAAGCGATGATAAATCACCTAACTCTTTTCCTAAGTAAGCTGCTTTAATAACACGGCGCATTACTTTAGAGTTACGTGTTTTCGGTAAATCTTCTACAACGTGGATATCTTTAGGACACAACGCTTTTCCAATATGAGAGTTTACTAAACTCATTAATTCTTTCTTTAATTCTCCTGTGAATGTTACATGATCTCTTAATACTACAAAACAATGACAAACTTCACCTTTTACTTCGTCAGGTACACCAATTGCAGCAGCTTCAATTACATCGTTATGTTTCACAAGAATAGATTCATATTCAGCAGGTCCAATACGTTTACCTGCAATATTTAACGTATCGTCTGAACGCCCTGTGATGATATATTGTTCACCATCGTAAATGACCCAGTCACCGTGGACCCATTTATTTTCAAAACGTGACCAATATGTGTTCACGTAACGTTCATCATCTTCCCAGAAGCTTTTCGTCATACCTACCCAAGGTTTCTCTAAGCATAATTCTCCGACTTCATCTCGAATTGGTTTACCTTGATCATCCAGTACGACAGCTGCCATTCCTGGTAAAGATGCGTTAAAACTAATCGGTGCGATTGGCTTAATAAGAACATTACCGAAAATCCCACCAGAGATTTCAGTTCCACCTGAGTAGTTACAGATTGGAACATTTCCTTTTCCAACTGTTTCAAACAGCCACATCCATGGATCAGGATTCCAAGGTTCTCCTGTTGATGCGAATACTTCCAAACTCTTTAAAGAATGTTTATTGACATACTCATCACCTTTTGCCATTAATGCTCGGATTAACGTTGGCGAAATACCTAGATGAGTAATTTCATATTTATCAACTGTCTCCCATAACCGGTCTGCTTCTGGGAAGTCTGGAACACCTTCGTACATAACCATCGTTGCTCCATTAATGAGTGAACCGAATAATAGAAATGGCCCCATCATCCAGCCCATATCAGTTACCCATAATACACGATCACCTTGTTTAATATTCATTCCAAATCCTGCATCAAAGGCTGCTTTCAAAGGAAATCCTGCATGCGTGTGTACTGTTCCTTTCGGCTTACCAGTCGTTCCTGATGTATAAATGAGCATTAATGGATCATCGCTTTGCATTTCTTCGGCATGTATGAATGGTTTTTCTTTTTCTAGCGTACTCCACGAAAAGTCATAGTTATGTGGTGTAAAATCATTTCCTGCATGACGAACGATTACCACTTTTTCAACAGTTGGGCAATGTTCACAAGCTTTATCTACTTCATCTTTTAAAGAAACAATTTTACCTCGGCGTGAAAATCCATCTGCGGTAATAATCATTTTTGAACCTGCCGCTTGCACACGTGTCATAACTGCATCAGACGCAAAGCCTGAGAATATTGGTGAAATAATTGCTCCAATTTTCATTACAGCTAGCATCGCAACAACTGTTTCTGGAATCATTGGCATATAAATTGTTACACGGTCACCTTTTTGAATACCCGCGTGTTTCAAACCATTGGCAACACGGCTTACCCAGTTATCAAGCTCTTCATATGTAAATGATTTTGAAGTTCCATTTTCCCCTTCATACTGAAGTGCTGGCTGTATTCTCGTCTCTTCATCCGCAAGCCAGCGGGATAAAGCTGATTCTACAACGTTACATGTTCCGCCATTATACCACTGTGCAAACGGTGTACCATTTTCTAAATCTAATACTTCTGTATAAGGTTTCATCCATTGATAGCCAACTGCTTTTTCTGCCTCTCCCCAAAACCAAGCTGTTTCCTCAATAGATTTATTATAAAAAGTTTCATAATCTTCATATCCCAATGATTTCATCCAACCATATAAACGTGTTTTTTCCTTGTACTCTTCTGTTGGAAACCAAACTGCTTGTTTCAATGTTTTCCCCTCCTTAACTTTTTGAGCAAGAAAGCCCTAAATAGGGCTTTTAAACTGGATATACAGGATGTTTACGATCCGTGAATACTTGATATTTACTCATATACATTTCGAAACGTCCTTTTAACTCTTCACGTAAATTGTTTGGATGAACAATACCATCAATCACCATCTCTGATGCTAAATGATAAATATCAATATCTTTCTTATACTCTTCACGTTTTTCAGCAATGAAGCTAGCACGCTCTTCTTCTGGTAAAGCTGCAATTTTATTTGCATATACAGCATTAACCGCAGCTTCTGGACCCATTACCGCAATAGAGGCTGTCGGTAATGCCAGACAGCAATCTGGTTCAAATGCCGGACCTGCCATCGCATATAAACCAGCGCCATATGCTTTACGAACAACGATAGAAATCTTCGGTACAGTTGCTTCACTCATTGCAGAAATCATTTTTGCACCGTGGCGAATAATACCGGCACGCTCTACTTTTGTACCGATCATAAATCCTGGTACATCCGCAAGGAATAATAATGGAATATGATATGCATCGCATAAATTAATAAACTTAGCAGCTTTATCAGCTGAATCGTGGAATAATACGCCACCCTTCATACGCGGCTGATTTGCAATAATACCAACTGGCTTACCATCAATACGTGCTAAGCCTGTAATTAGCTCTTGAGCAAATAATTTTTTTACTTCATAGAATGAACCCTCATCAATAACTCTATTAATGAGATCTTTCATATTGAAAGGAGCATTTTGATTTTCTGGAATGATTTGTTCTAACGTTTTATCGAATTGTTTCGGTTCTTGAGGTGTAACCAATGGAGTCTTTTCTAAATAGTTGTTTGGAAAATATGAAATGTATTGTCTTGCTTGTGTAATCGCATCTTCTTCTGTCTTACATAAAACATCTCCGCATCCTGATACAGAGCAATGCATACGAGCTCCGCCCATCTCTTCTAAAGTTACCTTCTCACCGATAACCATCTCAGCCATACGAGGAGATCCTAAATACATAGATGCATTTCCCTCTACCATCATTACAACGTCACAAAAGGCTGGAATATACGCACCACCAGCTGCAGAAGGTCCAAATAACAAGCATACTTGAGGAACTTTACCTGATAACTTCACTTGATTATAGAAGATTCTTCCTGCACCGCGGCGCCCTGGGAACATTTCTACTTGATCTGTAATACGCGCTCCAGCAGAGTCGACTAAATAAAATAACGGAACACGTAGTTTTTCAGCTGTTTCTTGAATACGTAAAATCTTTTCAACTGTGCGTGATCCCCATGATCCAGCTTTTACAGTAGAATCATTGGCCATTACACACGCAGTACGACCATGTATTTTACCCGTTGCCGTTACAACGCCATCCGCAGGTAAGCCTGTTTGTTCACAGTTAGCAAATAATGCATCTTCTACATATTCGCCATTATCAAATAGAAGCGCTAAACGGTCTCGAACGAATAATTTTCCTTTTGCTTTATTTTGCTCATGATATTTCGGTGCCCCGCCTTGTTTAATTGTTTCAACTCGTTCTTCAAATGAATTAGATTGTTGTTTTTGGTCTAACATATTTACTCCCCCTTATACATCGGTTTGCGTTTTTCTTTGAATGCCTGTAATCCTTCTATTCGATCTTTCGTATGGATTACACCTTCATACGCTTGTTTTTCCATTTGTAATCCGGTATGTAAATCAACTTGAATACCATTTGAAATTGCCTCTTTTGCTAATCGAACAGCAATAGGTCCATTACTAGCAATTTTCTCTGCTATTTCAATCGCTTTCTCTTCAAGTAAATTAGCTGGTACAACAAATTCTACTAAACCGTATTCTTTTGCTTCTTGCGCTGAAATACGTCTACCTGTATAAATTAATTCTTTCGCTCTACCAACACCAATTAATCTCGGTAAGCGCTGTGTACCACCTGCTCCTGGTATAATTGCAAGTGTCGTTTCAGTAAGACCAAGACTTGCAGATTCAGCAGCAATTCTAAAATCACAAGCTAAACTTAATTCCGTACCACCACCAAGTGCAATTCCATTTATAGCAGCAATAACTGGCTGTGGTAATTGTTCAACCATCTCCATAGTAGTGCGAATCATACTAACAGCATGGCGAACTTGTTCTTCATTCATACCGGCACGCTCTTTTAAATCTGCACCAGCACAAAATGCTTTTTCACCAGCACCAGTCAAAATAACTACACGTACGTTTGAATCTTCACTTATTTGAGTTAATATCGTTTGTAGTTCATCTAATAATGCCAAAGATAATGAGTTTGCTTGTCTTGCACGATTTAACGAAATCTTTACTACGTGAGGTGTTACATAATCAACTGAAATGTTTTGTAATTGTAGCATCTTCTCACCTACTTATCGTTTTATGTTGAAGCGCTCTATACACATGACTCGGTAATTGGATATTCAACTTACTTTGAATAAATTGACTAGCTCTCAATAACTTTTCTTCGTCTATATTCGTTTGGACTCCTAATTTATGGAGCATATGTACTAGGTCATCAGTGGCAACATTACCTGATGCTCCTGGTGCATAAGGGCAGCCCCCGAGTCCACCACAAGAACTATCAAACGTTGTAATACCGTATTCTAATGATTTAACTACATTCGCTAGAGCCATTCCATACGTATTATGAAAATGCATGGCAAACTGCGAAGCATCATACTTCTTTAATAGATGTTCTAATACTTGTTCTACTTGTAATGGATTCGCTACACCGATTGTATCCCCAAGAGAAACTTCATAAATGCCGTATGAAAATAGTTGATTACATAATTCGTCAACTGCTGCGACACTTATATCCCCTTCATAAGGACATCCAAATACAGTAGAAACATAGCCTCTTACCTTTTTCCCTTCGAATAATGCCTGTTTTGTTATATCTTCAATTACAACTAATGCTTCTTTAATCGATTTATTAATATTACTTTTATTATGAGATTCACTTGCTGATAAAAAAACATTCACCTCATCTACATTTTGCAAAAAAGCTCGTTCCAAACCATTTTGATTCGGAACAAGCGCAGCATATGTAACATTTGGATCCCTTTTTAGCTCAGAAAATACATCATTTGCATCCGCTAATGCAGGGACCCATTTTGGGTGAACGAATGAGGAAACTTCAACATACGACAATCCTGCTTCTGTAAGTAGTTGAATCCATTTTACTTTATCTTTTGTGCCAACAATCTTTTTTTCATTTTGTAAGCCATCACGTGGCCCGACTTCTTTAATGACAGCAAAATTAGGTAGTTTCAATTCGCTTCCCCCTATATCTCCCTATTCAATTTCTAATAATACATCTCCTTCATTTACAAAATCGCCTTCTTGCACATTAATTTTCATAACTGTGCCAGCTTCTTCTGAAATGATTGGAATTTCCATTTTCATAGATTCCAAAATGACGACATCCTGCTCTTCCTCTACTGTATCTCCTACTCCTACAACAATCTTCCAAACGTTTCCTGCCATCGATGCGTATACTTTCGTCATCATTTTTTCCCCCTTAATATTGTTAAATCTTATTTTTTAACGAGTTGTTTCGTTACAAAGCCTGTTGTATAAATACCCTCTTTGAACACTTCGTCTTCCAAAACTTGCAGTAGCATTGGCGTGTTCGTTTTAATACCTTCTACTTTTAATTCTTCTAGAGCATCATGTAATTTCGAAATTGCTTCTTCACGAGTCTCCCCATGTGCAATGACTTTCGCAATCATTGGATCATAGAAAGGTGTAATCGTTACATGATTTTCTAAGAAGTGATCAATCCGTACATTTGACGGTAATGTTAAATCTGTAATTTTCCCAGGTGATGGGAAGAATGTTTTCGGATCCTCTGCATAAATACGAGCTTCAATGGCATGACCACTACGTTTTACATCATCCTGAGTAAATGATAGTTTCTCTCCACTTGCAATCAGAAGTTGTTGTTCTACAAGGTCTAATCCCGTAATTTCTTCTGTCACTGGATGCTCTACTTGTAATCTCGTATTCATCTCTAAGAAATAGAAGTTCTTCTGATCATCTACAAGAAACTCAACTGTACCTGCATTTGTATAGCCAAGTGCTTTGGCAGCTTGTACAGCAACTTCTCCCATCGCCTTTCGTGTACCTTCATCTAAAAATGGTGAAGGTGCTTCTTCGATTACTTTTTGATTTCGGCGCTGTACCGAACATTCACGCTCCCATAGATACACTGTGTTACCATGTGTATCTGCTAAAAGCTGAATTTCAATATGATGCGCATCTGCTATATATCGCTCTAAATACATTTCTCCGTTACCGAAGAAGTTTTGCGCTCTTGTTTTATTACTTTCAAACGCTTTGGTGAGCGTTTGCTCAGTTTCCATCAACTGCATACCAATGCCTCCGCCGCCTGCGGATGCCTTAAGCATTAATGGATAACCAATTTGTTTTGCAATTTCAATTGCTTCTTCAGCAGTTTCAATATTTGTAGTAATACCTGGGACTACTGGGACATCTGCTGCTTGCATTGCGATACGTGATTCGATTTTACTTCCCATCTTCGTAATGATTTCTTCTGAAGGACCGATAAATACGATACCTTCTTCTTTGCAACGAACCGGAAAAGACGGATTCTCTGATAATAAACCATAACCCGGATGAATCGCTTCTGCATTTGTCTTCTTAGCTATTTCAATAATTTTTTCAAGGTTTAAATAACTTTCTTGAACACGCGGTCCACCTACTAAGTAAGCTTCATTTGCCATCTTCACATGAAGGGCATTTTCATCTGCTTCAGAATAAATAGCAACAGTGCGTATGCCAAGTTTTTGACAAGTTTTCATAATACGAACAGCAATTTCCCCGCGATTCGCAATTAATATTTTTTGAAACATAGTGATTCCTCCCTTTTATCTACATCCTAAATGTCTAGCAATTACGAGACGTTGAATTTCAGAAGTTCCTTCACCAATTTCTAATAGTTTCGCATCACGAATATGTCGTTCAACTTCATATTCACGCATATAACCATATCCACCATGAATCTGTACTGCTTGATTCGCAATACGGCTTGCTGCTTCCGATGCAAATAGTTTTGCCATTGCCGCTTCTTTGCCGAAAGGTTTATCATTATCTTTTAACCAAGCTGCTTTATGTACTAAATTGCGTGCTAGCTCTACTTCAGTCGCCATATCAGCTAATTTAAATTGAATCGCTTGGAAATTAGAGATTGACTTTCCAAATTGTTGACGTTCTTTCGCATATTGCAATGCACGTTCAAAGGCTGATTGCGCAATACCAACTGCCAATGCTGCGATTGAAATACGTCCTCCATCAAGTGTATATAAAAATTGTTTAAAACCTTTATTTACATCACCAAGAATATTTTCTTTCGGTACACGAACACCATCAAGTACGATTTCACAAGTATTAGAAGCGCGAACGCCCATTTTATCGTAAGGACTAGAAATCGTTAATCCTTCACTAGTAGTAGGTACGATAAATGCTGAAATGCGTTTTCTACCATTCTCTTCAACACCGTTGACAGCGGTTACAATAATGGTATTTGCATACTCTGCGTTTGTAATCCAACACTTCTCACCACTGATTACATACTCATCGCCATCTAGTACCGCTTTCGTTTGAGTACCACCTGCATCTGATCCAGCATTCGGCTCCGTTAATCCGAAGGCACCTAATGTTTTACCTGACGCCATTGGAACTAAATACTTTTGTTTTTGTTCTTCTGTACCGAAATAATAAATTGGAGAAGCACCTAATGAAATTGTTGCAGCATAGCTTAAACCAGTGCCACCACAAGCGCGACCAATTTCTTCAACTGCTAACGCATACGATACAGTATCGCCACCTGAACCTCCATACTCTTCTGGGAATGGGATGCCTAATAATCCTAGTTCGCCCATTTTTTGAAATGTTTCATATGGAAACTCTGCAGTTTTGTCATAATATACAGCTTTCGGTGCGATTTCCTTTTCAGCAAAGTCACGTACCATTTCTTTAATCATTTGTTTTTCGCGAGTTAGAGTAAATTCCATTCCGCTACACACCCCTTATCGAATATTGAGTTTCGACAGCGTGCGAGTTTCTACTACAAACATAACAACTTAAAAGACAAGAATATTAGTTAGACAATTGCTATAATTCTGTCATGACTTAATTTTAAAACAGATTCTGTACTAATGCACAAAAAAATTCCTACATTGTTCTACAACAACATAGGATATTTTGTGTCGAATTATGTAATTTATTGTTTAATAATCTCTACCTTTTCCCGAATCAGAAATTTCTACTAATGCTTCAGGGTATGGTTCGAAATACGTTTGTCTTAATAAATACTTTTCATCAAATCGAATGGCCCATGATTTTAAAATTGTAAGTAAACTACTAAGTGGTATTTTCTTTTCTGCATACTTTTGTAACAGTTCTATAAAATGATCTTTTTCTTGTTTTTTTAGCTTTGTTTTAAAGTATCCAAAAATGTGCTCGCATACATTTACATTCGATGTATAGCGGGGGGTGCGCATAAATAATTCATATAAAGTCTTCTCATAGTTTTCAAATACAACTTCAATCTTTTCATTTTTGTGATTTGCAATTATACGCCCTAATTCCTTTTGTTTCACTTGATTATATGCCATAAATAAATATTTATTGTCCGACTGAAACGATACAAGGTCTTTCATATTTTTATTATGTTTAATCATTTTGTAATATGCGATTGTAAATAGTCTTGTAAAGAAATGCTCTCTAATAATAAAATTCGACAATCTGCCTTCCTCTTCAATAGGAAGATGCGAAAATTTTTTTACTACTACTCCGCCAAATAAGCCCGATCCTTTTCCCTTTGCTGGCGCTTTTTCAAAACCAGAATAAATTTTCACATCACGCGTACCACAACTTGGTGAACGATTCTTTAAAATAAAACCATCCACATCCGATATCGTTTGTAAAAAATCATTTGAAAACTGCTCCATTTTTTCAGTTACATCTTCTCGTGTCGACGGTTGCACAAGTCTGTTCTCACCATTTTCTTCTACAATTCGTATCGTTTCACGAGGAGTTCCCAATCCAATCTCCACTTCTGGACAAACAGGTATAAATGTAACAAATGGCTGCAAATTTCGTATTGTTACATCTGGAATCATCTCTCCATTATATCGACAAGCATCAAATTCTAAACATTTACTTACGACGATTGTAGGTTTTGCAAATTGCCGCATCTCATTACCTCCTTAGTGCTAGTCCGTATACTATAAATTGTACTAAGATTAACATTTTAAGCAAAGTTTGATTCATTTATTTTTATGAGAAATATATATCCAATAATATATTAACAATCATTCAACTCTATTTTCAATAAATGTGCGCCCTATTATACTGGTTTAGATATTGTGAAATGAATAATACACAGATGCTCCGGAGAAATTAATGATTAAGAAAGGAGGGAATTGTTATGAAAAAGAAATTATCATCTATTTTAAGTGTTTTAGCACTCTCTATTATGCTTTTAGGTACATCTGCGCAAGCTGAATACGATGGAAATAATATGAATAGAGTGAATAACACTGATATTTCAACTCGAGTAAATGACAATAATTTAGACAGAGTTAATAATGATGTAAGAACTCGAAATGTAAATACAACAAATGATTTAAATGATAATCGTGATAGAAATAATAATTGGGCTTGGCTTGGTTTATTAGGACTAGCAGGATTATTAGGTCTTAGAAGAAGAGACAAAGAAACACGCTGATTTAGAATGTTTTTAATAAACAAGTACTTATTTATCAAAAATATATAACGAAAATAAATCGCCTTTTTAAAGGCGATTTATTTTTACTTAAAAAGTAATATATGTCATTCACACTTCGACGATTAAATTCGTGGAGTTAATCCATACAATATAAATTGAATCGTATTTTCAATTTCTGCTTCATCATTCCATTTTTCTTCAGGTAATAATAAAAATCGTGTTAATAATAAACCTAATACAGCTGATAAAGTAAGACGTAGTACGGAAGATGGTGGTATCTCAATAATCTCTCCTTCTTCTTGAAATTTCACAATCAACTTTTTGAAATGTGAAAACAGTTCTGTTTCTACTAATTGCTGTATTTCATTTTTTAGTTCTGGTTGAAATGGTACTTCTTGAATTAATATTTTTATCATAGGAAAGTGTTTTTGAGCAAATTTAAATCTATTATGAATTACAACTCTTAAAAGTCCTTCATACGATTCATACTCTGATTTAAATATTTCTTTTGCAAAGGTTTGTACGAAAAATGGTGCAACGAACTTAGTTAAAGTTGGCATTACGACCGCTAGTAATAAATCTTTTTTCGTCTTATAGTAGCGGAAGATGGTTCCTTCCGCTACACCAGCACGCTTTGCAATTTCACTTGTTGAAGTTGAAGCGTATCCTTTTTCTCCAAACATATCAACAGCCGCCTCTAATATTCGCATTTGACGTTCATTTCGTTTATCCGTATTAGTTGCAGCTATTAATTCCTCCAGCCAATCCTTCTGCATTTATAAAGCTCCTTTTTGTCATTATTATATTTTGCGATGTTTCTTTAAAGCAAATACATTTCCTACTGCAAATAATAGTGAAAAAAGTAATAATACAGTAAGATCTAATGCAATCTCTGTAAACCCTTGATTCCGAATCATCACTTGTCTCATTGCGTCAGCGCCGTATGTGAGTGGAAATACTTTCCCTAACATTTGTAGCCACTTATTCATAGATTCCATTGGAAACAATCCAGAAAAGAAGATTTGTGGCACAATAACAAGCGGTATAAATTGAATCATTTGAAATTCATTATTTGCGTATGCCGATAAAAACGTACCTAATGTTAGTGCAGTTAAAGAGAGCATACATGTAATAAGTAGCGTTAGCCATATGGAGCCAGCTACGTATAAATCTAAAATATAAACGGAAAAGCTTACGATAATAATGGATTGTATAAAGGCAAAGATTCCAAAACCAATAATATAACCTGCGACTATTTCCCATCTTCTTACTGGGGTGGATAATAACCTTTCTAGCGTACCACTTAAACGTTCTCTTACGAAAGATACACCTGATAATATAAATACAAAGAAAAATGTAAAGAAACCAATTAATACAGGACCAAGCCCATCAAACATCGTAAAGTCTTTAGAGCCATGTAAATAATTTACTTCAGGTTTCATAATCGATACATCATTCTTCTCTGTGCTTTTTTGCAATACTTGAAGTACAGCACGATTTTTTGACGAATCACTACCTTCCAACAGAAGTTTCATTTTTCCATTCTCTATTCGAAATACTGCATCTACCTTTTGTTTTTCCAACTCAGAAATCGCCTTTTCCTTACTGTATTCATAAATTGACGCTTCTTGATTTTTCATCACTTTTACTATTTGAGCGGGCATATCAACAACAGCAATTTGCGGTATATAGTCTTTCTGTGTAAACACTAGTGACAAAAGCCAAAGTAATAACATCGGCGCTCCAAACATCATTGCTAACGAACGCTTATCTCGAAAAAATTGACGAATAATACGTATAATTACACCAGTAACTCTCATGATGGCACCACCTCTTCTAGCAAAAAGACATCTTCAATCCGTCCAGATGACACGCGTTTTTTCAATTCTTCAGTTGTTCCAACCGCAACTAGTTTCCCTTCTCTAATTAACCCTAGACGCTCACAAAATTCAGCTTCATCCATAATGTGCGTCGTTACAATAATCGTTGTGCCTTTCTTTTTAAGATCATAAAATTTTTCCCAAATCGTTTTTCTAAGAAGCGGATCTATCCCCACTGTAGGCTCATCTAAAATTAATATTTCTGGTTCGTGAAGGAGCGCTATTGCTAATGATAAGCGTTTTTTCATTCCACCTGAAAATTGTTGTACTTGCTTTTTCATATACTGTGACAATTGTACAAGTTCAAAAACCTCTGCAATTCTTGTCTTTTTACGTTTTCCCTTTAGTCCATACATCGTTGCTATAAAATCTGCATTTTCATATGCTGACAATTCTTCGTATAATGCATCCGCCTGGGCCATATAACCAATTCTTTTCATTTCATTTAAATTAGGCATATTAATATTATTAACAAGCACTTCACCTTTCGTTGCCTCATTAATACCTGCAATCATTTTAATGAGCGTTGTTTTCCCCGATCCAGAAGGTCCAACAAAACCAAAAATTTCTGCTTTTTCAACTTGCAATGAAAGATTGTGTAACACTTCTTTTTTCCCAAAACTTTTTGATACAGTCCGTAAAATAATGGAAGGTTGTTGCACGTTTCATCCTCCTTTTCCAATAAAATGAGTGAGTACTCACTTTTATTTTACCCTTGCTTAATTATATGTCAAACTTCATTGATTAGTATGTATGTTCAATCAACGATATTAAACAATGAAACAGAGTCGACATTAGAATTTCATTTCCTAAAGTCGACTCTGTTTCATTTAAACTATAAATTTCACTTTACGTTTTTAAATTCATATACTTCCGAATTCTAGCAACATCTAAAGAATATTCAATAACTAATTGCTGTAACGGTAAAATAACTGTGTCAGGATATAAATGTGCATATTGTAATGTTTCTGCATATTTTTCTAACCTTTTTTCTAAATACTTTATTATTTGATCAGGATGACTTACTAATAAACATTTACAATAATAATGTATTTGTTCCTCAATCGCCGTGTATTCTTCAATTTCATATTCTTTATGCATGTGTACACCCCTTTAAGTTTTTTACATGAATTACTTATCACAATTTTCACTCGACAAATTTTAAGTTTTTTGATTATTTACACTATAACAAACAATCAGGGTCAAATTTTGTTACTTTATGTAACGTAGAAAATTTTTAACAAAATTGTAATGTTAACTCCTGCAAAATACATAAAATCTCTTTACTCACTTTTGTATAAAAAAATCGTACAGCTTAATTTAACTGCACGACTACAATCTCTGGCCTATTCAAAATTCTTTGCGGAATGATACTATTTCCTAATCCTCTACTCACTACCATTGATGTAACATGCCCGGTTCTGTTCTAATAGTATCATATAACATTAAAGCCGAAATTCCTAAGTTAAGGAAATTCGGCTTTTTGAGTTCGCATAAATATCTTAGTTTTAGTTCTATGTACCTTGCAGTTGTAGATCTTAGTACATACCAGTTGTCTATCTATATGTGATGAGTTTTTTATCTTTTTCAATAATCAACTATGTATAAAATATTTAACTTAATTAATCCCCTTAATGGATATCATGCTTTTTAAAGTTACCGCCTTGTACTTCCGCAACATCATATACAGTGACAAAGGCATTTTCATCAATTTCATGAATAAGTTCCTTCATTTTATTCTCTTCTAAACGACTGATAACACAGCTAACTTCTTTATAAGCTTCTTTCGAAAAGCCACCATACATTTCATTATAGATTGCATTTCTCCCAAGACGTTCCCAAATTGTATCTATCATTAATTTAGGTTCTTTTGTAACAATTTTAAATGTTTTAGAGCCACTTAATCCTACTTCAATAATATGAATTACTTTAGAAGCAATAAAGTACGCAATCGCTGATAAAATTCCACCCTGAAGACCGAATACTGTTGACACAAAAATAAATACGAACATATTTAAAAACAAGATAAGATCACTTGTGCCAAACGGTAATCTTCTAGACAACAATACCGCTAACATATCAATTCCATCTAACGCCCCACCATTACGAAGTGCCAATCCCATACCAAAGCCAATAATCACACCACCAACAACAGTAACTAGCAATGTATCTCCTTCAATAATTGTAGGCACATTATGCATAATCACAGTACCTATTGCAAGTGATACAATACCAATAACTGAATAAATTGCAAATCCTCTACCGATTTGTTTATAACCTAACCAAACAAATGGAATATTAATAAATCCAATTAAAAGACCTAATGGCAACCCAAATAACTGAGAACTAACGATACTTATACCTGTTACACCACCATCTGAGACATTATTAGGAATAAGTACAGCCTCTAATCCATACGCGGTTATAAATGCTCCAATAACAATTAAAATTGCTTGCGAGATTCTTTTTAATTTATTAACATTTTTAGTCCTTATACTTCCCATCTCAATTCCTCATTTCTCACATTTTTCTCTTTTTGTCATTTTATAATTACATCAGCTTCTTTAATCTTAGTGTTACACCCTACTATGTAACTTCTCTCAAACTATAACTTCCTATACTTAATCCGAAGGGTATACGGTATATGTATGGATTCTTATAACTACTAATCATGCGTTACCCTATTAAATACGTTATCCACTTTGCCATTTAAACACCATGAAATTATTGTTAATAGACCGCACACAGAAACTACTGGCTGTTCCACCTCCCAAGAGTTTAAATTATTTCCGTCCACTTACCTATCACACAGTATCAAAACCGTAGTTCATGAAATCAATTCCATAAACATACTGAGTGCTACTTTACAAGTCTCAAAATAGCACTAACTGACCAATATACTCATTCAGTCAATTATAATATACCTAAAACTAAAGAGAAATTCCATTAATTAATATTATTTCTCTTTATTAAAACAAGATACATAATGTAGGATTGTTTAAGTTTTTTATAAAATAAGTAAGTTTTATAAACACTCTAGTTTTCAATGTTTTTATGATGTGAAAACTATTTAAATTACGCTTAATCGAGAGTAATTTATTCAATATATTCTTTCTTTTCACTCTTGTATTTTATCTTCATTCGTGTATTATATGATGCAAGAATCTTCACATAGAAGAAAACTTTTAACAACGAGGTGTATCATATGGAGACAAAAAATAATGTTACAATTGGTTCCTACGTACAATTTCCCTATCGTAATAACTCCACCTTACAATTAACAGGTTGTGTAGTTAATATCTTACAAAATACGATTGTAGTTGATATTGCTGATATTGCTGAAACACATGCTATTGAAGAAACTAGGCAAGTTGTAAAACATGGTTATTATAAAGTGAAACTTTAATCAGCCCTCACCAATCGGGCTTTTACGGGCAGCAGGGCCCCACCTAACTTCTTTTCTTTCGTTGAATTTTGAGGTGGGGTCTTACTGCATGGCAAATAGCAAGATTAAAAGATGAAGTAAATCGGTAACATAAAAAAGACACTAGTACACACTAGGATCTTTTTTATAGCGTTGTTTTTATAGTATTTTAATTTACAGCCATCATACTAAAAAGAATCGCTTTCCAAGTTCTTATTTTTAATGATATTACATAAAGAATTGAGAGATTATTATCTAAGAGCCTTAACTATAACTTTAGTTGCCTCTGCAATGAGTTGATTATCATAGGTTGCCTCTTTCTCATCTTTACTAGATAAAATTACGATGATAATTGGTGCTCTATTTGGAGGCCAAACGATAGCAATATCATTTCTTGTCCCGTAACTACCAGCACCTGATTTATCTCCAACTACCCAGTCAGTTGGTACGCCTGCACGAATAAGTTTGTCCCCTGTAGCATTTCCTTTCATCCACTCTGTAAGAATTTTACGTTTTTCAGCTGGAAGTGCATTTCCGACCGTAAAAGCTTTAAGATTCATAGCAATAGCTTTCGCTGTACTAGTGTCACGAATGTCTCCTGGAATAGCTTCGTTTAATTCTGTTTCAAAGCGATCAGACATAGTAATCCGATCCCCCATATGCCTAAGCGCTTTTTCATATCCTTTAGGTCCGCCTATTTTATTAAATAAAATGTTCCCTGCAGTATTATCACTTGAACGAACAGCAGCCTCAGCAATTTCTCCTAGTTTCATTCCAGTATCTACATGTTTCTCTGTAACAGGTGAATAATCCACTAAGTCTTCTTTCGTAAATGTAATTACTTCATTTAATGTATCAATTGAGTTTTGCTGTAGTAATACTCCTGCTGCTAAAGCCTTGTAGGTTGATGCGAAGGCAAATCTTTCGTTAGATCGATAAGAGATTGTTTGATTTGTACCAGTATCAATCGCATATACACCTACTCGAGCATCAAATTTTTTCTCAAGTTGTGAGAACTCTTTATGCGTCGCCTGATTTTTATGTTTCACTTGTCCAGTCTTTTCTTTCGCTTCAACTTGCAGTGCCCCTCCTGTAAAAGCTTCTAGGCTTGTAATACTTAAACCTAATATACCAACGCATATTCCTATTTTTAGCATCCTCTTATTTTTCAAAATCATCATTCCTTCCAAATTTTTAGCACCTTTTTATACGTACACATAATAGACAATCACCGAACCAAATTTGTTCCACAAACTAAAAAAATTATAGCTAGTATGAGAGTTATTAACAAAATAAGAGATAGTAGCTACGACGCCTCTATCTCTTATTTCATATTTCATTTTTTTACTTATAAATGGCTTTATATGAACAGGGTCTCTTCCCTGAGAAAAGTACTCTAATTTTGCTTAGAACTACCTGTACTAGTAGTTTCACCATGTATACGTTGCTGTTTCAAATCAAAGTATGCATCTAATACTTCCTTTCCAATTATAGAATTAATTCCATTTTTATCATCATGAAGCCATGGAACTACTACGGAAAATGCTACTTCTGGATTATCATATGGAGCATATCCAACTAACGTTAAGTTGTAACATTCCATACGTTCTCCTTTTGCATTTCTACCAATCGGGTCATCTCCACCATATACAGTTTGGGCTGTTCCTGTCTTTCCTGCTGGTTTATATGGCGCGTTTTTGAAATATTTCACGCCAGTTCCATCACCTTCTTGGAATACCCATCTAAACCCTTCTTTTATCCGATCAATATGTTCTTTCTTCATATCAATTCGATTTAATACGACAGGCTCTATGGAACGTATAACTTTGCCAACCTCTTCTTTTATTGATTGTTCTCGTATTTCTTGTACAATTTGAGGTTGCATTCTATAACCACCATTCGCAATCGTTGAAATATATTGCGCTAATTGCAACGGCGTATACGTATCATACTGACCGATAGAAAAATCTAGTAAAAACCCAGGTTGACTATCTACTTTTCTCGTTTGTCCAATTATTTCATTCGGTAAATCAATACCTGTTGGGACACCTAAACCAAATTGCTTGAAATAATAGCGCATCGTATCAAATGCTCCTTGTTTAATATCCAATGAGCCATTTGGTACGTAATTGACCCCCGCAATTTTTAAAGCTGTCTGGAACATGTATACATTCGAAGATACTTGTAAAGCCCGTAAATCATTAATATTACCAAATCCGGATACATTCCACGATTTCTTAGCTTGTGTACCTTTAAATTTCATCGGCGCGTCATAAAATTGATCTCCTGGATGTATTGCCCCTGTCTCATATCCAGTTAATAAAGTAGCACCTTTTACAGCTGACCCTAGCTCATACGAAGTTGTCATGTTTCCTAATGCCAAATCCTCAACCTCTATTTTCCCTTCTTTTTCTACAATCTTTTTGCCTGCCATCGATAAAATTTGTCCGTTATTTGGATTCGTCATGACAACAAAAGCTCGATCGAGCAGTGGCTCTGAACTCTTAAAAGCTCTCAAGTTTTTTTCTATACTTTCTTCCACTTTCTTTTGTAATTCCATATCAATCGTTAATGTTAAACTATTACCACTTTTTCCTTTAGAGATTATTTCTGTGCTAACAATGTTTCCTAATTTATCAGTAATATTTTTTACTTCTTCTTTTGTGCCGTGTAATACATCTTCATATCGTTGTTCAATATAACTTTTTCCAACACGATCATTACGGTTATATCCACGTACTAAATAAGAATCTAAATTTTCTTTCGGTAATCCTTCTTCACTACTCGTAATATTTCCTAATACAGAACGAAATAAATTACCGTTTACATAATTACGTTCCCAATCAACAGTTGCATCTACTCCTGGAAAATTCGCAAGATTTTCGCTTATCCGCGCATACTCTTCATCTGTTACATCTTTTTTAATGATTTGTGGTGTTAGTTGATAACCTGAACTCATTTTACTTTTAATAGCTAACACCTTTAAATCTTGTGCTGTTAATTCTGCTAATTCTACCTCTGTAACCCGACCTCGTCTTAAGTCTTCTATTTTTTTATCTAACTCTTTTCCCTCTATACCCTTTTCTTTAAACTTTTCTATATCTTTCTTAGTAATCTTTGTCTCCGCACGTTTCGAATTCAACTGCATCCAAAAATCTTTTTTATCGATATCTGTTAATTTATTTATATCTTGTTCAGGCATTTCAAGTACTTTCGCCAAGTCTTTTGCTGTTTTTAAAATATCTTCACTCGTAATTCCCTTCACCCTTGTATACGTAATTGTGCGAAGAGATTTATTATTAACAACTGTTTTCCCTTCTCGATCTAAAATTTGTCCACGTGGAACTGGAATACTAGTTATTGCATTTTGACTACTTTCCACTTGGTTCTTATAAGCCTCTCCCTCAACGATTTGTACCTTTCCTAGCTGCATAATAATAGCTGAGAATAGTACAAATATGCAAAGGAACATTATATTTAATCGAATAGATATATATGTCTTCTGCTTCTTGCCTTTTTGTTCTTTCATAAATCCTCCATTTAATCCTTTCAGAAATTGCTACAAATACTAAAAGCATTTCTTATATATTAGATACCGCTAATCGGTTATAAATATCGCCTCAATTTTTTGCTTAATCCTTGTAAGCATCCATTCTTTTTCGTTTAGCTACGGCATTAATAACTCTCCCTTCTTGTTTTCTCTCTATTTTTTTGCCGCTTGCATTAGAAGTGCTAAACTGTATAATGACTCTTATTAAACTTACATATAGACTTGCTAGTAAATTTTCATGCTAATTATTCCTTTCTTCATGCTTTAATACTTAATAGACAACCTAAACAATAAAGTTGTTCCACATTTACAAAAAAAATAATTAAATATAAGATGAAATAGGCTACATAAGGGAGGGTTATATGTTACATACAAAAAGATGGAGATTTTTTGCGGTTCTTTCTATTGTAGGTTTGATTTTACTAATTTTATTAAAAATCAACTTCATTTCAATTACTATCGCAACTTCTTCAGCTGAAAGAGGAAAGATTTTTGATCAAAATGGTGTAATACTAGCTACAAATAAGAAAGTTAAGTCTCTATATTGCACTTCTAATGATGAAAAGCTATCGAAACAAGATACATCAAACACATTAGCTTTTTTTAATCAATTTTCAAGCGAGTTTCAACATGATATTTCTACAGAGAACATAAAATCTCAATTACAACAATCTTGTAAAAAGCAGACTATGAATGATATACCGTTATACTCTCATATAACTGAGAATGAACTTGCATTCATAAACAAAAACAAACCCAATAATGTAATAATTAAAGATGAATGGATTCGATATTATCCTAAACACGAAATTGGTTCACAAGTAATTGGGTATGTAGAAAATGACCTTAATTCAAAGCATATGGCTGTTGGAAAAAGCGGGATTGAGCTGCAATATGAAAATGATTTAAAAGGAAAACCAGGTAAAACTCTTATTTTTAAATTGAATAATAAAAAGTTCTTATGGGACATTCAAAAAGTACAAATAGGTAAAGATGTACGGCTAGCTTTAGACTCTGAGTTGCAGCAAAAAGCAGAAGAAGCATTAAGATCTCAAATTAAGAAAATACCTGATGCTAAAGCTGGTTATGCTGTAGTAAGCGATGCAAAAACTGGCGCAATTTTAACTATGGCCAACACGGCAGTTTTTGATCCAAATATATTAAATACACGTGTATCTTCTAGAAAAGAAAACATTAACTCTCTTTCGCAAAATAAAGCAATTCAAAAATTAAAGTATGGTGAATCTTATGTAAATATGGCTTCTACTATAAAACCACTCACTATTTTAATTGGATTAAACGAAAAGCTTTTCCAACCCGAAGATACTTATTTAGATAAAGGTACTTTTCAGTATGATAATCAAAATAACATTACGAATGCGCCTGGAACACCAACAGGGGAGATTACACCGAGGCAGGCTATCATTAATTCATCTAACACATTTATGACAGCAAAAGTAGCTCTGCCCCTATTCAACCAAAATAATGGGAATATAGAAAAAGTGGCACATATATGGACAGATTATTTAATGCAATTCGGCCTACGTTCTAAAACCGGGATTGATTTACCCTTTGAAGAAGACGGACAATATGAATTCCATCCATCTAATAAGTTTGAAAATGGAATCTCCGCTTTATTAAACGCCTCTTGGGGAGGAAATGAAGTGCATACCCCTCTTCAACTCGCTCAATATGCAGCAACTTTGGCAAGTAAAGGTGATAAATATAAACCTCAAACTGTAAGTGCAATTATTAGTCCGGACGGTAAGGAAACAAAAAAGTTTAAACCAATTTTAGAAAGTTCAAATCGTTACCCGATGAACTTTTGGAGTGTCGTGCAAGGTGGAATGAGTCAAAATATAGAGGAAATTAAAAAGTTGCCCTTTGACGTCGCAGGTAAAACAGGTATTACAGGTTTTCCGAATGAGCAAGAAAGAATGATAAATCATTCTCTTTTTATTGCATATGCTCCTACTGAAGATCCACAAATTGCCGTTTCTGTCGTTATTCCTGGTAGTAATTCAGAAAAAAACATTGCCGCTCTCGTTACATCAGAAATTTTAGAGTACTGGAATACTCTTCAAAAAGAGAATAAAAACAAAGAGGAAGGTTCATTAAAGTGAACCTTCCTCTTTTACCATATAGAATCTATATTTATTATTTTCCATGTTCCTTCATTATTCTTTTCGAACATAAATGAATATTTAATATCAGTTAAAACGTACTCTTTCTGTACATATCCAGTATTACCGTTAATTGTCGAAATTTTTATATATCCATCATTTTGCACTTTTTCTGGAATCCAAGCTTTTACCATTTCATTAGATATTTCATATAAAACTTGTGATTCTCTCTTTGGTTCAGCTAAAATTTTCGTTTTATTTCCAGTAACAGTTGCATATATAAAATGCGCTTGGTTTGGTTGGTTACTTTCTGTCAATCCACTTGGTACTTTATATACTTGCTTTGTATCTTTTGCAAACTCTCCTCCCATTGTAAGGGCGACTTGCAACTCATGAAAGATATCTTCATCAAACTTCAGTTCATCCTTCCTATAACTCTTTCCTTTAAATAGAACTTCATCATTTAACGCTTTGTACAAGTTATTTTCATTTTTTGAGTTCGTACTTTGATATAGTTCATTCATAAATTGTTTTAATGATGGATCTTGAGCAGACTCATCTTTTGTTTTAGGCTTAATTTGAGTACTACTTTGTACCGGCGATTTATTATCATCAAGCCAAGGTTGTTGAACAATGAAAAATAACATTGTACAAACCAAAACAACTACAATAGGTAATGCTTTTTTACGAAATGGTCTTTTATGTTTTACAAAATCCACTTCATTATTTTCATATATAGACTGCTTTATTTTAGAAATAAATTCTTCTTCATCTTTACGATTCTCCATTGGCCCTTTTTTTATTTTTCTATACCAGTCAGGATTTTGTTTATTGTTCATCACTACTACCCTCCCCTATTAATTTTGAAACCTTACTTCTCGCTCTACTTAATCTCGATTTTACAGTTCCAATGGATACTCCTAATGTTTCAGCCATTTCTTCATAAGATAATTCATATTTTGCGTCCAATATAATTATTTCACGGTGCTTTTTAGGTAGTTCTAATACAACCTTCCACACATCATTCATTTCTTCTTGCTTAAAAAATTCTTGTTCTGCTGACAGGGATTGCTTATCGTCACTAAAAAATCCTATTAAAGATATCCTTTTAAAATAAGAGGATTTCAAATAGTTTATTGCCGTATTTCTTGTGATTTTTAATATCCACGTTTTAATAGATGACTCCTTTCGAAATGAATTCCAATTTTTAAACACCTTTATAAATACATCTTGCGTGATATCATCTGATAAGTGTGGATCTTTCGTAATAATAAATGAATAATTCCATACATCTTGCCAATAGTCTTTTATAACATAGTCCAGCTCATCATGATTACACTTTTCAATAAACGTCTGTTCCATTTCCACACCTCAAACTTATTTGAATAAACATAAAAACTGCCCTCACTTTTATTATGGTTTCAATATATAGACAAGATACAAGTTTCATTTGTTCCATTGTTTATCTTTTTCAAGCAGAATAATACTACTAAAAAACAAGTAAAGCATACAATGATAAAATTCTACTCATGAAAATCTGTTTTTTGAATTTAACGTAACACTCCACTTGTCCATTTCAATTTGCTATCTCCTTCTATTTGCCATTAACAATGTCAACTTTTCTAGAATCACAGCAAAAAAGCATTCTTTCTAATCGAGAATGCTTTTTTGAAATTTAATTGTTCTATATTTTCCCCAATTTATATCTTTGAGTTAAGCAAACCTGTAATAAATTTAGTCAAAAAATTCACCATATAATTAAGTATTATTTCTGAAATACATGTTTTACTTTTTCACCTGGAACGTTACTTCCTCCTCTTCCTTTTACATCTTCAATCATCATTGTAACAATCATGTCTGGCGCATTTGCATCGAAAGCTGCGAACCATCCCAGTTCTTTTCCGTCTGCTTCTTTCGACTCTTTCAGTTCTGCTGTACCAGTTTTACCAGCAAGCGTTACACCATCAACCTTTGCAATTCTTCCTGCGCCATCAGGGTCATTAATGACTTTAATTAATGCGCTCTTTAATATCTCTTGATTCTTTTTAGAAACCACATTTTCTTTCCAATTCCCTGCTACTTTTGCTTCTTTTAAAAGATGTGGCGACGGAATATTCCCTTCATTCACAATCGGTGCATATGTTAATGCTAAATGAAGTGGTGTCATTAGTACTTGTCCTTGTCCATAGCCCGTGTCTGCTAGTTGAATATCGTTTTTTATCCCATCTTTTGCAATGATTGAAATAGGAAGTTCGTATTCGATTGGTAATTTTTCATGAAATCCGTACTTTTTAAATTCATTTACATACTGATCTTTTCCCATTTTCAAAGCTTGTTGAGCAAAATAAATATTATCAGAGTACTTCATTGCCTTATCAAAATCAATTGGACTTGCATCCTTTACACGCGTTACATAGTAATTTCCCCAAGACGAATCTTTTGTCCACTTCGATCCTTGAATTTTAAATTCTTCCTTCGGATTTATTGTGTTTGTTTCCAAACCAATTGCACCTGTGATCGTTTTAAATACGGAACCTGGTACAAATGCTTGTGTAAAGCGATTCGTCATTGGTAGTTTCGAGTCGTTACTCCATGCTTCTCGTTGGGCTTTCGATGCTCCTCTAACTATTATATTTGGATTATAAGCAGGGCTACTTACAAGTGCGATTGTTTCACCTGTTTTAGGATTGACCGCTGCACTAGACCCTGCTTCAGTTTTCATCTCATTAAAGATTTTTTCTTGAATTGCAGCATCAATTGTTAACGTAACATTTTCTCCTTCTTTTGCTTCTTTTTTTGCTACGTTTTTAATCTCTTTCCCCTTCTCATCTTCTATAAATACGCGTCCACCCTTTTCACCACGCAATTTATTTTCTAACACTTTCTCTAAACCGGTCTTACCTACTAAATCATCTGCTTGATAACCTTGTTTTTGAAGTGATTTTAACTCCTCCGCATTCACCTTTCCTATGTATCCAGTTAAGTGTGCCGCTGCTTCACCTAATGGATACGTACGAATATTTACTGGGTGAGATGAAACTCCTTCTAATTCAATATAATCATTCTGTCTGGTTCCCTCTTTTAAAATACCAATTGGTACAAAGGAGTCTGGTTTTATCCATTTTGCTGTGAGCTTTTGTTCGACCTCTTCTATAGACATATCAAGTAATTGTGCTACTATTTCTTTCGTTTGCGCTGCTGTTTCGCCTAGTTTCTCTGGAATAATTCCAACCTCAGTCGCTTTACCATTCGTTGCAAGCCCTTTTCCATTTCGATCATATATTTCTCCACGTTTTCCTTGCTCTATTTGCATACGTACTTTGTAATCTTTTTTCATTCCTGGAAAAATGAAGTCTGGCGTCCAATCTATTTTCCAAGACTCTTTATCTTTCACAAGTTTTGCTTCATGGATGAATGAAACTGATCCTACATCGGTATCCATCTTAACTTCAAAAAGAAAAAGCTCTTTATCTTTCGTATTCTCTCCTTTCATTTTAACTTTTAAATCCTTAGCTCCAATCCCCTCATAGATTTTTTGATATTTTTCTGTGAATTCTTTTTTAGAAATTGATTTTTTTGCATGATCTGATAAATGATCATACATATTTGTAAATTTTCTATCATTCCATAAATTGATATATTCTTCAAATGCTTGTTTTGGCGGTTCGTTTTTATTACATCCTACCAACATAACCGCGAAACAAACGAAAAGCAGCATCCATAATTTTTTCAATTCAATCTTCTCCCTTAGTTAAAAATGATGATTCCTTTCTTAATTTATTTAATAAAAAATGTTTTAACGCTTAATAGACAGTGAAAGTAAGGATATTGTTCCATATTTACAAAAAACTAAAAAAGAGTGATAAGAATTCCGTAAATTTGGAATCCTCATCACTCTCGTTTGATATTGTGCAAATCATGAATATGAAATAATAATTTCTAATTTTAAAAAATAATTTTAATTTTCCAACTAACGAGATAAAAATCATGTATTTGTTCTATTTTTAATAATTCATAAATTCGTTGAAATGTTCGCATCAAATTCATCTGATGTTTTGGTATCTATTTTTCTCCCATCAATTGTCATCTTTATTTTTTGTTTTTGGTTTGCTGTTACCACCCAAGCGTTCGGTAAATAACGATCTTCATGGGATAATGTAGACGGTGAATTTATAACCTTTCCTCCTAAATATAGCGTAGCAGAAGAACCTCCATCCATTGCCATTGCATTTATAGCTCCTTTTTCATATAGAATATCTTGACACTCTTTCAACGTAGCTCCTATACTATGTGTCTGTCTACCGTCAATAACTAGAAACATAATTGTACCATCTTCTTTTTGGGCCATAATACTTCTTGGAGCCGACCCCCAACCGCCGTCTCCTTCTGTAATCATTTTTTCTCCATTTACAATTAACTGTGGCATAAATCCAGCTGCGGAAACGACTTGTTTATCCAACAGTTGTTGGGTAGAATAATTTCCTGTTATCATTTGACCAAACTTTGTTAATCCAGTAATAATTGTAGGGGCATTTCTATCCATATTTGTATCAATAGCTTTCCCATTTTCTATCACAATTCCAGTAGCAACATTTCCTCCACCCCTTCCTGTTTCGTCAGCAAATCCACTTGCATTCACAGCAACAAGTGCATGATTACGTTTTGCCATTACACTAATTTTTTCTCCCCTGTTAGCACCCTGTGTTCCTTGATGGCTAACAAGTTTAACATTGAAAGGATTACTAATTGTGACTAACTTTCCTTCGAAAAGAAAGCGACTATCTTTATTACTTTTAATCGTTTCTACATCAATTTCTAATGGCTGATTTTTTAATTCTTCTAATCTTTTTCCTACTATTTTTTTATAAATATGCTCATCACTGTTTGACCATTTTGGATGATTAATTCTATCTTGCAGTTTATCTAGTTCCTTTTGGGATAGGAATGTATATTTCGCATATTGTGGATGCTGAGAAGTTAATATACTCCCAGCGATTGTTATACGAAGCTCTCGGCCATAGCTAGTACCAAATAGTATTCCTACGCCAATAATCATTAAAATAGAAAATAGAAGCAAAATTCGTTTGAAGATTTTTCTTAGATGTTTCATAGTTTTATCCTCCAGCATTCATTACATTCAATAAATCCATTAAAATATTATTTATCTAAAGACAAAAGTGTTTGATTTCCCCATGCCTGAATTCCCCACTATGTTTTAGCAATTAAGGCAACATACTTATTCCGGATTTCGTTTTTTCAGTGTATATTTATAAATTTAATAATATTTTTGCAACCATGAAGTAAATTACTAATCCTGTTCCGTCAACAAATGTTGTAATAAATGGACCTGAAACAACTGCAGGATCTAGTTTTAATTTTCTTAGAATTAAAGGTAAAACAGCTGCTACAAGAGAGGCCCAAATAACAATAAATAATAAAGTAATTGCTACAACTTGCGCAACTTCTGTTCCAACTCCTAACATATAAGCACGAGTGAGCCCAGCTATCCCAAGTGCAAGTCCAAGAAGCATACCAATTGCAAATTCTTTTTTCATTACACGGAAAATGTCTTTAAATTTCAACTCTCCAATACCAATTGCACGAGTAATTGTTGCTACAACCTGTGTTCCTGTATTCCCTCCAGTACCTACTAATAATGGAACAAAGAAAGCAAGGGCAACTACAGTTTCAATTTCGTCTTCAAAATACTTTAATACTGTACCTGTATATGCCTCAGCAACAAAAAGAAGTAATAACCATGGTAGACGTTTTAGGAAAATGCTCCAAATACTAGCTTCAAAGTAAGATTGATTCAATGGTTCACTTCCGCCTAACTTTTGAATATCTTCTGTAGCTTCTGCTTCCATAACATTCATTACGTCATCAAATGTTATAATACCAATCATTTTATTATTTGCTGTTGTGACAGGTATTGCTGCTAAATTATAATTCAGTAGCTTTTTTACAACTTCTTGCTGGTCAACTTCAGCGTGTACTGAAATTGCCTCTGGCATCATGATAGTAGATAATATCTCTTCATCTGCTGCTAGTAATAACTCATGTATGGAAACGATTCCCTCAAGATAACCATGACTATCAAGAACATAACTATAAGATATTGATTCTACATTTTCAGAATGTTCCCTAATGTACTTCAATGTCATTTTTACTGACCAATCTCCTCTAACTGCAACAAAATCACTTGTAACAAGACTTCCTGCCGTTTCAGGTTTGAAAGTCATTAATTTTTTTACGTTATGTTTTGTAATTTTATCTAGATACGCCATTAATTTAGCCTGCTTTTCCGAATGAACCGCTAGAAGTAAATCTACTAATTCATCAATCGGTTGTAAATTTAGTAACTTTTTAGCTTTATTTTCAGATAAGTGAATTAAGATATTATATTTTTCTTCTGCACTCATATATTGAAGAACTTTAGAGCTTTTTAATACAGGAATCGTATTTAGTAATATGACTTGATCTTCAATTGAAAACTGTTTTACTTCTTGCGCAATATCATACGACGGAAGACGTAAAACTTTCTCTGCATCCAAGTTATTTTGGGTTATAAGTAATTCCTTTAATAATTTCTTCATGTTAACTCCTCCTCATATTGCTAAGGGAGACTCTAGAGTTTCATGAGTGGTTTTGTTTTATTTTATCTGTCTTAATTTTTTTATTAGAGCAATAATAGTTACATTGCAATCAATTTATTAGTTAGAATTACCTCCTTTTTGAATATAGACAAGATAAAAATAAATAACATTAAACAGAAAAACCTTTACTCAAAAAGGAGTAAAGGTTTTTTCACAATACAAATAAATGATTATTAAGACAGCTCTGCCGAAATCACAGAGGTGCCTTTCTATCAAATCGTATACCACTCCCTCGTTGAGTTTTAGCACTGTATAGCATAGGTTTTTATAACCAGCTACATTAAGAAGGGCCTTAATCCGACCGTTCCTGTTGACCCATTGGCGTCTCTCGACATTTTTGGGCAGCAGCGTTTCTCTATACAGGAGCCTCACCTAACAAAGTTTATTGAATTACTTCAAAATTTAAACCAGAATTTAATATTTGTCAACTGACTTTCAATTCCATTTATAAAAAAATCTTTTATAGAAAATGAAATTATATTTTATTATAAATTTAAAATCCCCCTTAAAAAACATAGAATTCAAATAGATTTAATTCGAAGAAACGTAATAAAACATATGAAACTTATTATTTTTAATCAAATTCCAACTTTATAACAAAAGATGAATAATTAGTCATTCTGTATATAAAAAGAACATTCACAAAAAATCTTCTTTTATGATTAAAATCTTCTTTACTATTTATCAAATTTATATGGTTAAACTACTTAATTAAACGATACACTACAAGTCAAAAATATGTACTTATACAGAATGATTACAGACATTTTTTTATATCATTTCTCAAAGGACTATAAAGCAATAAAACAAATAAAATTAGCAATATGGTTGCTTGACAAGCAAAAAAAATATATTTATGCTTGCTACACGAAACAAACACATAAAATTTATATTGCTTAACCTGTTAGGTGAGGCTCCTATGCAAACACAGGCTATTGCCCAAAAATGTCGAAAGACGCCAATGGGTAGAACAGGAATTGTCGGATTAAGGCTCTTCTTAAGATAGCTAAGTAATGAATTTTCATTACTTTACGTTGTATAGTGCCAAAGCTCTACTAGGGGGAAAAAGCCTTATTTAGTCATGCCATTTTGAATCCCTCTAGTTACATACTAGGGGGATTTTTGCGTAAAAAACAGGGAATAAGTGATAGAATCTTTCTAAACAAAAGTCATATTTAGTAATTGACGAGAACAAGATTCTATTCATTAGCAAATGTAATATTATGTTTTGTTTTAAATCAGGAGGATATTAAAATGAAAAAAATATTAAAACTCGATTATCTATTGCTCCTTCCTCTATTCATAACATGTACTTTAGGTATTATCATGATGTATAGTGCAAGCTCCATTGTCGCTGTCCAACATTACGGTTATAACAGTAAACATTTTGTTGATTCTCAATTAACAAAGCTACTTTTAGGAACAATAGGATTAATAATTTGTGCTTTACTCCCATATGAAATATGGAAAAAACGAATAGTCTCAATCTTTATTATGGTTGGGGGGATTTTTTTATTAATTATGGTTTTATGGAAAGGAAAAGTGGTAAATAATGCTCAATCATGGATCTTTGGAATACAGCCAGCTGAATTTCTTAAATTAGGAACAATACTTGTAACAGCCCGTTTTTTTGCATTGCGACAAGAACAAGCTAAAAATAACTGGAGTGGTATCGGAAAACTTTTATTTTTTTTAGCTACAATTTTTTTTCTTATCTTTAAACAACCAAATTTAGGATCTGCACTTTTAATATTAGGTATAGGTATTAGCATATTTCTTTGTTCAGGAATAAATATAAATCTACTAATCAAAAGAACTACCATCGGTTCTATTTTATGGTTACCTATTTTATATTATTTGATTCAATATAGTTTATCAGCAGTTCAAAAGACACGTATTACTACGATTTTCAATCCCTTTCTTGATGCGCAAGGAAATGGATATCAGCTTGTAAACTCTTTTATTGCCATTGGCTCTGGAGGAATCACTGGTCGTGGATTTGGAAATAGCATACAAAAAACAGGGTATCTTCCAGAACCACACACTGATTTTATAATGGCAATAGTTTCTGAAGAACTAGGATTTATTGGTGTATTTATTCTATTGGTGGGAGTTTTGACTATAGTACTTCGCTCCTTAAAAATTGCACAATTATGTGTAGATCCATTCGGCAGTTTTATAGCAATTGGTATAGGATGTATGATTGGTATGCAATCTGTTGTAAATTTAGGTGGTATTACGGGACTATTTCCTCTTACAGGTACTCCATTTCCATTTGTAAGTTTTGGTGGAAGTTCTTTAATGGTCAATTTAATAGCAATAGGAATATTGCTTAATGTCTCAATTTTCAATAAAATGAGACATTCTCCTTTTTAAAATCTATTGTACTATAGTCATTTTTGTTACATTTAGAGAGATTATACAGGCTTTCATAATGATTTGATCAAACTGTAGATTTATTAATTTTAGACGAACATTTAAAATATTTTATAGCATAGAATAGACAGTATACAGTAGACACCACTAATATCTACTAGGTGAATAAAAAAGAAGGAGAAAATAAATGACTCTAAATATAAATAGAGTATTCCCACGTAATTGGTATGCTGTGAGTTATGCAAAAGATATAAAAAAGATTCCAGTAAAAAAAAGATTTGCTGGCAAAGATTTTGTATTATATCGGGATGAAAAAGGCGAAGTTCAGGCTCTATCACCTTACTGCCCTCATCGTGGCGCTGACTTATCACTGGGACAAGTAGTAAATGGTAAACTAGTCTATCCCTACCATGGTTGGGAGTTCGATAGTTGTGGTACTTGTGTAAGAATTCCATCCCAACCCAATAAACCTATCCCGAAATTTGCTCATACCCTCTCATACCCTGTAAAAGAAAAGATTGGGTTGATTTGGATATATCCTGATAATGAGGAAACTCCACCTGAATGGCAAACTTTTCATGTAATGGAGAACACTCCTTTTAAACTCTCTTTCTTCCACGCCACTTGGAATGCACACCTTACTCGATCAATCGAATCTGTGCTGGATATTGCTCATCTTGCTTATGTACATAAAAAAACGATTGGTAGAAAAACAAAAGCCGAATCAACCAATTATAAGCTGGAGGGAACACTGGATCAGTTTATATTCTCAAATGGTGATGCTTACCTTGAATACAAATTCCCACATCAGTGGATGCTTCACAGTGGCAAACAGGAGAATGAGTCATTTATTCAGTACATTACGTTTACACCAATTGATGAAGAAGAGACATTAATTATGGGATATACCGGAAGGACATTTTTAAAGTACTTCCCTTTACTAGACCAAATTTTAGCTAAATTTAGTTTAAGAGTACTAAAAGAGGATCAAATTATTGTAGAAAGTCAACATCCTAGACCTATACCAGAAGCTTTAAAAATGGAGGCCCATGTTCATGCAGATATGGCTCAAGTTCAGTTTAGAAAACGTTGGTTTCAGTTTTTACAAAATGGGTCTTGTTTTTCACTTGATTAAAGGCACGTAACGCAGTATTAAATATAGGTGTAGTGATGTTGATAGACGTGGATGCTACCCCATCGCCATCAAGCTAAAATTTTATAGTACCCCCTGAACCCAATTTTGTACTAACTCGTAACAAAAAATCCCTTCAAAAAAAGAAAGGCGCCTATGCACATTTCTTTTGTAATTCATTCTCACTCTCTTAGCATTCAGAATCCCTTATGAATCACTTTAATGCGTCATTGTACGGACCTAATTACTCTTTAAAAAAGTAATAATTTGTCTCCTTACTTTTCAGTAACATATTTCCTCTTATTATTAAAAATAAGTCGTTTCTGCTTAATATTTTTACTATAACTCTAACTAGTGCTAACCAAAGGATCATAATAAGCCAAATATAATTTATTAATCACGTTTAAAGTACATAAGTCTGCACTGATTGAAAATGCAGAACCAGCATTAATATCGTTTAGCGTATTCCTAATCCGCTAACGACTTAAATCACCTTATTTCACTCTCTTCGGTAAAGCTGAGCCTGCATGTTCAATTACTGGATGAACATAAACATTAATATCAGCATTACTAAAATAATTTTCACCTTGATCCCAATTCTTACTTATTTTCTTCCATTCTTTATAATTATTCCGCTTATATACTTCTCCTAATGCTAATACATCCACCTTATATTTTTTTGAACAAGCTTTATTGATTTTTGAATCCTTTGATCCATCTCTTTTGAAATATCCTTCGTTAAGCGTTTTTTATCTCCATGCTCAAATGTTTTCAATTATTTTTGTTTCTCCAGATTTATTATAGAATCTTTCATCTAAAATTAGTCTGTTTTACCAGTTAACATAGAATTTGACAGACGAATAAATTCTTCTTTGCGATCTAAAAAAATGTATGTGCAATAAGAGTTATGTTTAACATTAACAAAACACTTAATATAACCAATAAACCATACACCCAAAATTTACTTCTTCATTGAAAAAACAACATTTTTAGCTAGATGTAGTAAGTTATTTTAGGATGAAAAATTTAAAATATCTATCTTTATATACAGTTCAATATATTACTACAATTTTAACAAAGGACTACAAGCAATTGTAAAAGAGAAAATGAAAAAACAACTTAAGTTTTACCCTATACAATCATTAAAATATATTAAATTTATTGTTGTATTAATTACCAATAAGAATTTCATAAAGAAAGCACAGACTTATTAAGGCACATATTTATCTAACCTACATAAAATAAAGATGTACAATTGCCTACTTTATGAATTTTTTATAATGATATATAGAAAGGATTCATTAAGTTATGTTTGTTGGGAAATAACATTTATATTTCTTCTAAAATAAACAGGGTACAAATTACACATATCAGCCTTTTTATTTTAGAGAAAAGTTGTTTATAAGTAGTTCTTTTCTTTAAAAGAAGGAACTACATTTTTTAAATTAAATTTCTACATGAATAAATTTAGCACGGGAAAGGAATTGAACTTATGTCTAATTTAAATTTCATTTCTGATCAATTTGCTGCAATTCTTAAAGGAAAGAGTAAAATAAATCAAGGTGGTTGTTCGGTGTCTTTTCACCGCAATTTTAAGGTCCTGGTTCAAGGAAAACCAAGTGCCTATGTAGTTCCCGTCGGAGTAAGTTTTGAATCGTTGGATCAAAATGGCAATGCATTAAATTTAGGAGAAATCGCGGTTCTACAAGAAGAGATCCCTGCATTTATGAAATCAATTGTACAACAAGGAATTATTGTCAGTGCTTTACATAATCACTGGTTATACATGAATCCCTTAATTATGTATATTCATATCCAATCGGTAGAGCACCCGTTACATTTTGCAAGAAAATTGGCAAATTCATTTTTATCGTTAAGCAGCTATCCTGTTACTAATAACGAAGGGCAATAATCAATGTTTTTGTTGTGTTCATTTATTATTATAGGAAGCACCACGTGTCCATTAACTTAAGTAACTTTAATACCCCTAAACAAATTTGATAAAAAAATAATATTATTTTTTTATCATTTAAGATGAACTATAATCATTTGCGGAAGAATCACAACAAAATGATCACTTGTATTTTTAGAAAAAACAGCCTATTCTTGATCCATTGGAGAAGTAATATTATCTTTATAGGTATCTATATAGATATTACCATTTGCAGCACATACAGCATATGTAACATCTTTGGAGCGAAGGTTCCTTTTTTTTAGTTCATACTGTAATTCTAACTCCGTCGATTGTTTTGTATTAAATTTTCTGTCATAATTTCCCCATCCATGATTAACCCTATAGGGAGCTTACACTCTTTTTTTGTCGGTATATTTAAATCTTGTTTTGTAACAGTACGATATTCTGGTTTTTTCAAAACAGATATTTTACCATTTGTTTCAACTACGACATAAAGAACTTCTTCAATGTTAAAAATACGATTCTCTCTTAATTGTTGGTTTAAATAATTTAGAGAATAGCGCATTTTCCTCATATTATTTTCTGGAATTTTCCCATTTTCAATAATTACTGTTGGATTTCCTGCAAATATTTTTCTGCCTATTCGACTTTTCATGGATATATAACTAACCATTAAAATGATAAACAATAAAATAAGAAAAGCAATAACTGCATGATGAGTTTTTACATTTAAATTAAATGCCAAATTTGCAATAATACTTCCGATAGAGATAGCACCAATAAAATCAAAGGTATTCATTTCAGCGATAATTTGCTTTCCTAATATTTTAGCTCCGATAAATAAAATCGAGAAAGAGAACAATGTTCTCAAAATAATTTCTATATGTTCAGACACAAATAGCTCCTTCTTTTAAGATTAGGTGTTCGAATAATAACATTTTATATAAAGATAATATGTATCATTGTAAAAGAATTTATTATGTTCAATACCAGTAGATAATTCATCCATATTAAAACGACGGAACTTTTTCACTTTTAAGAGACAGAAAGGGAAAGGAAAGGAAAAATAAAACTAAATATGTACAAAAATACATTAGATGAATTATGTTTTTTATTTCCATCAAGTTAAATATAACTTGACACTCCCCCCTAAAGAACTAGGAGTGTCACAACATTTAAAGAACATATTTCCTTTCGAATCATTTATTTAGGGTCAATATTTAACTTTTTCTTTCATTTTCAATCCCTCTGAAGCTCGATGATATTATGCATATTTTTAGATTTTCCATTTGTAGCTATATTGATTGAGACATTAAGATCTAATTCTTTATTTTGAAGGGGTATTTTCCCCTCTTTTTTATATCGTTTCCACAATTTAGAATTCTGGCGATATAAGGTATGTGATAACTGATACATGTCAATCCCCTCTTCGATTCCTTTCTGGTACGTTTTTTTTATTTCTTTTTCAACTTGGCCTTCTGCAATTTTTTTTATATCCTTTACAGGCATAGGGTTTATTAATTGAAAAATATCAGCATCAAAATCGATATTCATAAGCATGCGTAACTTTCCATTTTTAATAAGATACTTTGTATCTACCTTTGGATTTTTCAATACTAGATGTCCAATGATCTTCTCGTTAAATTTTAATAGTAATGGAGCTCGTTTGGTATTTTCATCAGTCCACTGAACCCCAGCAATATCATGGTTCTTTAAATGATTTATATAGGATTTATTACTTATAAAACCATAACCACTAAATTTTAACATCGGAAATGATATATGCCCTTTTTTCCAATATGATTTAGTCGTAGCTAAGAAAGGAATACGAGTTGTCATCCCAGGTTCATAATAATTTCTTTGGAATTTATATAAAGGTAAAGGGTCTATTATTGTATATTGCTTGGTTATCTCTTTTGGTAAATTAATGATTGTATATAATTGAGAAATATTCAAAATGTTATTGTTAGATAATATGTTTTCTAAAGGTTCCTTAGTTCCAAATAACCACATAGTATCTCGAAATTGAAAAAAACGAGAAAAAAAATCATTAAATTGATTTATGTCACCATGTTTTAGAAATCTTTCTGTTACAACAATTGTTTTGAGATGCTCCCATGAAATTTCTTGCTGAGCACCCTTATAAAAATCAAATGCTGCCTCATCTAAAATAGGTCCTTTCCCCATTGCAATATAGGCCTGGCTATAATTACGGGTAGCGCTCCCTTCTTGTTTAGCTATGTTAGAAAAATTAATAAATTGCGGACGGATGATATAATTATTATCTTTAAAATCGATACCTAGACTATTTATATACAGAACGTGATGCAACTCTCTTTGATCCCAACACCCTGTTAGAAACATACACATCATAAAAAAAAATACAACTATTCTTTTATTTTTCTTCATCTGTACTCTCTCTTTTCCTTGTATTATCTTGAGTATGCAATTCTTCAGGTCTTTTTTTCATATACGTGAACGGAATTCTAAATGTGGCTGCTAACATACTTTTAAACACAGGGGGTGAGTACGGTGTAAAAAATGGAACTCCAAAAGAGCGTAAATTCACTACGTGAATTACCATCACAAGGACACAAAAGATAAATCCTACTATACCCAGTAAAGCAGATACTAGAAATACTACATATCGCAATATACTTATTATTCCTGTTACTGACTGATTAGTTAGAGCAAATGTCGAAACAACCGAGATTGCTATTATAATGACCATAGATGCTGAAACAATTCCTGCACTAATAGCAGCTTGTCCAATAATTAATCCTCCTACAACAGATAATGTTTGACCAAATACGGCAGGAACACGCAATCCTGCTTGCCTTAAAACTTCAAATAAGGTCATCATAATCAGCCCTTCTAAAGGAGCTGGAAAAGGAATCCCTTCTCTGGATAAGCTTAATGTAGCTAACAGCGTATAGGGAATCTGATCTGGATGATATGTAATTAGTGCTATCCAAATTCCTGGAAGAAACATAGAAATTGCTATCCCCAAAAGACTTACAAGCCGTACAAAGCTACCGAATATATAGAAAAAATCTTGATCTTCAGATGTATTCACAAAAAAAGGAAATGTAACTGGGGCAATAGTGGCTGTTGGTGACCCTTCGACTAATAAAATAAAACGCCCATACAACAAACAATTCACAGCATAATCAGGGCGCCCTGTATATTCAACTAATGGAAATACACTAAATTGATTATTTGTGATTAATTCTTCAATTTGTGCACTTGAAACAACCCCGTCTATTTTAATTTGTCTTAATTTTAATTGAACTTGATTAATGATATCTTGGGATGCGATATCTCTCAAATACATGAGTGCTACTTTAGTTTGTGTTCTTTCTCCAATTATAAATTCTTCATAACTAAGAGAACTCGTTTTTAGTCTTTTTCTAATTAATCCTATATTTGTGTTTAACTCTTCAACAAATCCATCCCGTCCACCTCGAATGGTCATCTCTGTATTTGTTTGTTCAACTGATCTTGTAGGTATTTTAGCAACATCAACTATATACCCTTGTTTAGATTCCTCAAAAATAATGAGGAGGTTACCTTTAAATATAATTTGAGAAATAATTTCATTCGAATTTACTATATCTAATTTCTTTACTGATAACTCAGAAATTAATCCTGTAAGGTTAAATTCTTCTATCGAATTATTTATAAGTTGTTTGCAAACATGGGATGATGTAGCTTGTTTTAATTTTGTATTGTCAATTAAGTTTTCACAATACATAAACAACACTGACCTCGTTTTTTCTTTCTCATCTAATTCACGCTTTATTATCTTTACATCGTTGCATCCATCAAACCACTTTAGTATTATCTTCTCGTTTAATTCTACTCTTTTGTTCATCTACGTTGTCTCCTTCAAACTCTGCAACCTTATATAAAATACATCCTCATACTCTTTCAAGGGATTTTTTTATATTTAGCAACCCATACAAACACAATTAATAAGATAGAAAACAAAAATAGCCCTAATGCTGAAACTGGTAAAACAATTTGAGATACAAACCAATAGAAACTAGAGTCACTAATAGGTAGTATACTTATTAATAAAATACATGAAAGGATTGCAACCATAACCCCATTTCTTGTTTTCCTATTTGAAATTGATAACAAATCTGGAATGAGAAATACAACAAGCGATAGACGAATAAAGATCCCTACAAGCCACTGATACACTGAGAGAAAGTCTAGATTTTCAATATACCTTCCTATTGACACAAGTCTCCATTCTTCAAATGCTGGATATCGTTGGTTTGCTGCTACGAAAGGACCAAATTCTATAATAGCTGCCATTACCGGGCCTATCGTGATACCAATAATTACAAGCCCCAAAGCAATCAGTTGATATAATTTGACTTTTGAACAAATGTGATGTTGTAAAAAAAGAATAAAAATTAACTCTAGAAATCCTGCTGCAGGATAAATCATACCCCTTAATACTGGATTTATCCCATTTTCCATCATTGGTTGAAGTAAAGAATAGTCTTTATGCGGAACATTAGCAAACATTACAAAAAAACCAAGTAAAAATACAATAGGTAACAAAACACCTGTTGTAAGTGCAATAGATTGAATTCCTCTTGTAGCATTATAGAGACAAACCATTGAAAAAAGTATTCCTAATACAAAGTGAGGTGTTTCTGGTAAATAAAATGAGAAAAAGGTTAATGTTTCTTTTAGTGCAACGACACCAATTGTTATTAAATAAAGTACAACTATGAATATGATTGGATATATACTGAATTTCCCAAAATTATTTTTTAACCACAAAAATAAATGTTCATTTTTTATGTTTTTATAAATAATGAATATTAATGAGATCCAAATGATGTATATAAAGCTTACTACTATGATTGAAATCCACGAATCTCTACCTGAAGTATCTAATAACATAGGGATCATAATGACATGATTGATTATCCCGATACTACCAATAAGCATCATAGAAACTTGAAATAAAGTAATTGTTTGCTTAGTCATACTAACCACCATATTTTGTAATGAAGAAATATTACATATTATAACTGATACATTACATTTTTATTCCAAATGATTAGTTCTCAGAGGCGTACCATTAACATTTTAAAGAAAGTAGATGCAAAGCAAAATTCTACATGAGAAAAAGTTGATTTTACTATTCTAAGTGATACGATTAGCATTAAAAATCTAATTAGTTTTGATAAAATATCTTTTGTTTACGTTGAAATGGATAGATTTTAATTTCGTCTGTATCTAAATTTTCATGAAATAGATGTATGGTAATAATATGTACCAGACTCCATGCACGTTGCGCTTGTATAAATAGTATTATCTAATGTATCTTCTTCCGTTATTACTCCTCCTTTTGGAACCTCACAATTTTACAAAATACGAAAAATGACCGATATACCCTCTTCTTCGTTATCTATACCCTGAATATTTTATTTACCATACGCTGCCCGTATAAACCTTGATAGTAGGGTGAAATCTCCATTAAGTCCCATTGAACCTGAACCTTGTCCAAAAGCACTTAATGGTATATCCCCCTCGCATGGCTGCGATTTAAGACCTATATATTGTCTTAAATTTTGTAAATGCCAATTAAACTCAGGACTATTAGTCACTACTCCTTGTCGATTCTAATACAATAGATTTACCCCATTTATCCGCTAAAATCCAATGTAATGGTGGAGTAACTCCTAAAGCAGGTAATGGTACCCCCAAAAGGAAATACTAGCTACAAATTTCTTTAACTCTTCAACAGATTTGAATTGTGTCTTTCGAAACCAGAAGAAAAGCCAATAGATTTCTGAAAACTGGGCGTATGATTTGATATTGTAAAGCCCTCAGGCATCAATTTGTTCATCACCTATCATCATGTATCCCTTGGTTGAAACCATCAGCTTTTCTGTACCTCTTCCCAGTCGATAGCTCGAAAAGTTATGAGTGTTGAGCTCAACTTAACGACGACGAGAGCTGCTCCTCAATTAGTGATGAAACCCATTATCACATTTCGTATCATGTGGCATAGGTCCATCCAAGGAATCCAGAAAGGCAACGGCCTGTTTGAGGTTCCTCAAAAATAAATGCGCGAGATCCATAGAAAACCCGTTTCGAACCACAACGCGCATAATCTTCACTGCTTCTAGGTCTGGAGGCAATGGATATGCGGGTACTTGCCAGCCGAACACACGCAATTGTCGAGATAAATCATAAAGGTTCCAGTTTAATGTGTAACCTTTTTTCAGTTGCCAAGCGAAAACCGGAATATCCGAACCATCGGACAAAAGTTCGAACGGTTCCATCTCCTGAATTGCCTTGCTAAGAAAAAGAGCGACCTTCTGAGAAGCCCTTTGGACATCATAGTACCCACTTTTCCCCAAACGCAGGTAATTGTAATATTGTAGGAGCACTTGTGCGCCAGGACGTGAAAAATTCAGGGCAAAAGTCGGCATGTTTCCGCCTAAATAGGAGACGCGGAAGATTAAATCATCGGGGAGATCATCAGCTTCCCGCCAAATTATCCAACCCAAGCCAGGATAGACTAATCCATATTTATGTCCCGATACATTGATGGACTTCACCCTCGGCAACTGAAAATCCCAGACTAAATCTGGTTGAAGAAACGGTGCTATAAATCCGCCCGAAGCCGCATCTACATGCATAGGAATGTCCAGTCCCGTTCTCTCCTGTAAATCGTCCAACGCTTTTGCAATGGCGGCAACCGGTTCGTAAAGTCCGGTATAAGTCTCACCGAGAATCGGTACCACACCAATCGTATTTTCATCCACGGCTGCAAGGACCCCTTGAGGATTTAATCGGGGATGCTCAGGGCTAACCTTCACATAGCGTGGTTCAACCTCCCAATAGTTCGCAAATTTTTCCCAAACGACTTGAACAGCAGAACTAAACACAATATTAGGCCGATCCACCGGCTTACCCTCTCTTTTTCGTGCATTTTGCCAGCGTCTCTTTAACGCAAGCCCCCCGAGCATACAGGCTTCCGACGATCCAGTTGTTGAAACGCCCATAGTTGTAAGGGGGCTGGGGGAATGCCAGAGGTTGGCTAAAATGCGGACACACCGCTCCTCAATTTCAGCTGTCTGTGGATATTCGTCCTTATCAATCATGTTCTTATCAAATGATTTAGCATATAAGTGCTCTGCGGTAGGTTCCATCCATGTACTAACGAATGTTGCAAGATTCAAACGTGCATTGCCATCAAGAGTCATTTCATCATGGACGATTTGATACGCTGTTTCTGGTAACATGCCTTCATCAGGCATGTGAAAGCGCGGAACGACTGATTCTCCTTTGCGGGCAAAAAGAGGATTTATAGAAAATTCGGGAGGCAGCTCCATTTGCACGTGACGCGGTAGATATTGTGGATTATCTGGCATAACCTCTTTTCCTTCATATGTATCGTTTTGCACTTCTTCTTTTCGATCCTGCGGCATACTAGTCCCCCTTAATTAATGGTTTAACAAATATATTATTTACAAAAAAACATTTGCTAAACCAAGGGACAATTCTAATAAAAGGTGATGCCATCATTCAAAATAAAGGAGTATAGTTTTTGATTATAAAATAGAAATTGATTTATATTTTAATGAAAATATTGAATGTTTTTAATATAATTATTGAGTTATGTATTTATAGAAACTTAAGGGGTATGATTATGGAGTTTATTACTTTTAAAGTAATTTGTATCTTTTTATTTTTAATGCTTATGACTTCTATAGAAGTTTTAGGATATGGAGTTCAACTTGTTGGGGCGAAATTAGCTTTAGTTGCATCGGCTTTTGCTAAATATAATATTATGTCTTTAATTGCTCGATTTTCTAATATGTTTCAACAACCATTTACTGTTTCTTTAGTTGATAGTACAGCAAAAAATGGTAGATTAGAATTACTAATTAAACAATTAGATTTTTGTTATTAGATTCTACTATGGGAGTAATACTTGGAGGGATTATTAGTACCATTTTTTATGAAAGTTCTTTCTAAAGCGCTAATACCATTGTCAAAAGATGATTCGTTTTTAAACATGTTCAAATTAATATGTTCACAAAAGAATTGATGCAACGTTAAAAAGAATGAGCCCGGTACAATACCGGACTTATATTCATACAACCGCTGTATTTTTCTGTTTAACTGTTGGGATTCAGTTCATAATGAAACATATTTTTACATAAAAGACTTTCGTATATAAATTTTTCAAATGATTTATTAGCGAATTGTTGACCAATATCACTTTTTTGAGTGAGTAATTTTTTAGATTGATGATATAATGAATTTTGTTCGTTTCTTTTATGTAAAATATTCTAGTTTTGCATTAGGAAAGAACTGTTTCATATAGGAATACAGATAGTTTTTTATATCCTCTTCTTCTTCTTTTTGATAAATGTATTTTCCGATTCCATATTTCCCCCATTTATACCTTCTTTTCTCTTCATCTAATTCTAGTTTTGTCATCGGGTAGTTTTTTTCAATTACTCTCTTAGCTGGCTTTGTAAAACGATGTTGAATAAATTCAAATGTAATATCATCCCGTGCATCAAGAGGTAATTCAGCATTTAGGCGTTCAAACATATGATAGTATCCTTCCTTCCAGCCTTCATGCAGGTAAATAGGAGCTACAATGAAACCAAGAGGATATCCAGCTCTAGCTACTTTTCCTGCTGCCTCAATTCGTTTAGCTAAGGGAGAAGTTCCTGGTTCAAAGTTTTTAATCACATAATCAGCGTTTACACTAAAGCGAAATCTTGTTTTTCCGTTATGTTTAGCATCAAGTAAATGATCTACATGGTGGAATTTCGTAACAAATCTCAATTTCCCATATTCAGATTCTCCAAAATGCTCAATGGCCCGTTTAAGGGTATGCGTTAAATAATCGATTCCTACAATATCTGAAGTACACGACGCTTCAAATCTTGTTACTTCAGGTACACGCTCTTTCATGTATTTATCAGCAGCATCTAAAATTTCTTCAACATTTACATACGTTCGTATATAAGGCTTACTTCCCATCGTTGTTTGTAAATAACAATAATGACAATGTCCCATACATCCCGTTGCAAAAGGAATTGCATACTCTGCTGAAGGCTTGGAAGTATCGAATTTCAGTGTTTTTCTAACACCAACAACCAGCGTGGATTTTGCTACTCGATACTTTTGAAAATCATTATCCCCTGGCAAATCTCTTACTTGATTATGGGAAGTAGTATGTCGAATTTCAACATCCATCTTTGAAAACTTCTCAAACAGCTCTTTCCCCAAAGGATAATCTAATGCTTTAGGTTCAAAATATACGAGCTTAGGCATAAATGGCTTATTCATTCTAACATCCCCTCTGAAATATCACCATAATAGTAAGTGTAAGCTTGGTTTGCCTCATCTTCGGTAGCATATATAGCCATCTCATTTGTTAGTGGATAATACGTTTCGTAAAGAAATAGTGCTAATTCATTAGGTCTTTCAGGATTATTTACAACTGCTGCAGCTTGTATGTTAGCTACGTCTTGAGTATGAGGATTTCGGTAAAAAATATAAACAATGTCACCAGCATGATACGTATTACTTTCAGAAGAAAATTCCATTCCATCACCATCTCATTTCATAAAATTCAATGCTCACAGTTTTACTTTCTAATTTCCTTGTAGTGTAACTATTTAATTACATTGATAATGATTACGTCATACAAACATATTTTGAAAAATGAATAATAAATGTACTCCCAAAAAGGCAAGCATATATCAATGCTTGCCTTTCGTTCTAACGACGATGTTCAACAAGATCGATTACACCTAAAACGACGTGTGCTAAACCAAAACCAAATACTGTATTTGCAATCATTTTATTCGTTCCACGAGTTTGTTTAAGAGCATAACCTGCTGCTGTCACTGCTGTACCTAAAGCTGTTGGAATTAATCCTTCACGAATGTCCACAGTGATGCCTCCTTGTTTCGTAGTTAGTAAATTTGTTTTAATGACTCGAAGTAAAGTATTAAAACAAGTATTAGTATTTTTCTTTTTAATAAAATTATGTGAAATTTTTATGAATAATATTTTAAATCCATAACAGCTATAAAGATTGAAAAAATTATTGATTAACAAATAAGAAAATATCTTCAAAACGTATTTTCTTATGAAAATTTTATACCTCAGACAAAAAAATCTTTGCGGAAATTCTCTCCATAAAAAGTGCTCCTAAATTTATATAGGAGCACTTTTTTATGAAACACTATTCTTTATTTCCTTATGAACCACTTTATTATAATAACCATGCTTTACAACTTGCCTAAAATCATCTACCTGGATATCCATTCTTTCGGCAATATCTACAACAATTGTATTTTGTAAAACATTCACCACAAATCCCATTAATTGCAAATTAGGATTTTTACGATATGAAAATTGAACGTAATCCCCAAGTGTTACTTCTTTATTATGCTTCATTTGGCGCCCCCTAAATTATCGATAATTATACAATAGTTTTCCCCTTTTTTACTTCTACATACTGGGTCACCAGTTTATCATTTTAGCCAATTCATCTCCCACCTACTTATTTCGCGTTCCTTGAGTAAGGGGTCTTCTTGGCTAAAATGATAAAAGTTATGCATATAATAAAAAAAGACAAACTCTCCAATTTGAGGAGTTTGTCCAAAAACATGATTTCTTTAGTTTAACAATATAGAATTCAGTTCCGATAAGAATCTTTCTTTTTTCCATATCCCACGATTTTTGCATCGATACTAACAATAGTGGATTAGAATAATGACTTAATACTTGCTAGGACAGTAAGAATACCTATAATAATGACAAATACATTGCTCAATCTCCCTTTGTATTTAGCAAGTACTGATACTTTATGGATTGCATACATTGGTAGTATACATAAGATAGCAGCAACTAGCGGACCGCTAAGGGCATCAATGATTCCAAGAATACTTGGATTTGTATAAGCAACATACCAGCATGTTAATACGACAAAAGTAAGAATCATTGTCTTAACTGTTTTTTCTCCTATATCTTTCCCACGTTTTTTACTGGACTTGATAATCATGTCACGCATGACCTCATACGCTCCTATATAATGACCAAGGAAAGACTTTGTAATAGCCACAAATGCAATGATAGGAGCTGCAATAGTGATTACTGGCGAATTAAGCTCATTAGCAAGATATGATAGGATTGACAAGTTCTGTTCTTTTGCCACCTTAAGATCATTTGGAGTCAAACTTAAGGTACTGCTCCAAACAAAGAACATAACAACTACGAATGTCATAATATAACAAACTTTTTGTATTTGAGCACATTTAGCATCAGTAGCATCTATTCCATACGTAGCTCTCTGTTTCATAACAAATGACGAAATCATAGGCGAATGATTAAACGAGAATACTATGATTGGAAGTATCATCCATATCGTTCCTAAATATCCTGTTCCTGTTGAAGCAGTAGAAACAGCTGAAAAACTAAGCATTGACGTATTCCACTGTGGAATCAAAGATATTGCGATAAAAAGTAGAGAAGCTATAAAAGGATACACTAGCATGCTCATGATCTTTACAGTTATATCTTGACCAAAATTTAGTATAGCGATAAGACCGAGTACTAAAACAAGCGATAAAATGGACCTTGGAGGCTCCGACATGTGCAATTGATGCACGATAAAGCTACTAGCGGTATTTGTAAGTGCGACCGAGTACATCAGCACAATCGTATAAATGGAGACAAAATATACAATATTAAAAATGATACTTGCCTTATTTCCAAAATACTCTCTTATTGTACCTGTAATCCCCTCATCGGCAGAGTTCGAAGCGTAAATCATTTTAGCAAGCGCCCTATGTGAATAATACATAACAGGATATGCAAGTAATGTAATTAACAGCAATGATAATAAACCACCTGAACCTGCATTAATCGGTAAAAAGAGTACTCCTGCTCCAATTGCTGTTCCAAAAAGGCTCAATGCCCAGGTAGTATCCTGTTTATGCCACTTTTTAGGGTCTAGATATTTCTCATTTTTTACTGCAGTGTTATCAGCTTGAAATTCTATGTTTTTTGCAGTATTCCCATCCATATAATAATTCCTCCTTGTGTCCTATTCTTAATTCTCTTTTTAAGATATAGGAATATAGACCGTTCTTGAAAAATGAATAGCTTATATAGTGCGCCACAACGAATATCCCCCTTCTAGGTTAATAAAAATCAAAAAATTAGCGAAGCATCAACCTGAAGGGTTTGTTACCACTTATAAAATATTTTAATTATATAGTAGTATATTTTATTAATAACTTCCCCAATATACAGACATCCTTAGGCGAACAATAGAGTAAAGATTGTTAAAAACTTCACAATATACTCGATAACTTATTGATTTGATTGTTTCTCCCCAAAGATTTTATTTTTAATGGAAATTCCTGTAGGTGTAGCTGCAATACCACCTAAACCTGTCTCTCTTAATTCGCGAGGCATCTGTCTTCCAACTCTATACATGGCTTCAATCACTTCGTCAGCATTGATGAGATTGTTTACGCCAGCTAATGCGATGTCCGCTGCTGCTAAAGCATTTGCCGTTCCAATGGCGTTTCTCTTTACACAAGGAATTTCTACCAAACCAGCGACCGGATCACAAACTAAACCGAGTAAATTTTGTAATGCAATCGAAAAAGCTTCAGAAGATTGCTGTGGCGTTCCACCCGCAGCTTCTACCGCAGCTGCAGCCGCCATCGCTGAGGCACTTCCTACTTCAGCTTGACATCCTCCATACGCTCCTGAAATACAAGCGTTGTTTGCGACTATCGTTCCAAATAACGCTGAAGTGAATAGAAAATGAATCATATCTTCATGACTTAACTGCAACGTATCTTTAATACTAAATAGGACTCCCGGAATCGTCCCACTCGCACCTGCTGTTGGAGTTGCACAAATAGCTCCTAATGCAGCATTTACTTCATTAACACCGATAGCACTTTGAATCCCTAACACCATCAAATCTCCAGAAAGAGTTTTCCTATTTTCTCGATAGTTTTTAATTTTTACAGCATCCCCTCCGGTCAAACCTGTTGGAGAAAATACACCGTCGCCCTCGATACTTTTATTTATTGCATGTTGCATAGTCGCTAAATTTCGTTCCATTTTACTCCAAACTTCTTCATAAGAAGTTTTAGTTTGTTTGATTTCCTGTTCGATTGCTAATTCATAAATTTGCTTTTGGCTTTTATTAGCTGCATCCACAATTTCTTTTATGGCCATATACATATTTTTCACTCCTTAATGTGACTAAAGAATAATAAGATTAGCTATATTGCTTAAATCTCCTAATTCCTTCTGAGCATTACCTGGCAATATCGAATCCAAAGCGAATGCATATAAATATTTTGTTTTATCTTCCAAACTATGAAAGTTGTTAATTTCCACATCATATTGTTTAAAGATCCTGCGTAAAACAAATTCAAAGTCAGCTCTTTCTGAAATCGCAATAACAACTGGCAATGGCCCCTGCAGATTTAAGCTAAATCCATCAATTTCAACATATTTGACTTCAATCAACCCACCACCGACCGAAATCCCCATTACTCTAATACTTCGACTTTCATCCTCTGCATATACATCTGCCGTATTTGGATGACTAGCAGGACTATTACCCAATTTTTCAATAAAGGTAATGTCAATTCCCTTAGACTCTGCTATTTTAATAGCATCTGGCACTTTGCTGTCATCAGCAGCAAAGCCTAATATACCAGCAATAATTGCAAAATCAGTTCCGTGACCTTTATGGGTTTCAGCAAATGATTCATAATACTTTACCACAACTTTTTTGGGAAGGCCTTGAAATAATTTATTAGCAACTGTTCCAATAGCCAAAGCACCTGCAGTATGTGAACTTGAAGGGCCTATCATTATGGGCCCAATCACATCAAAACAACTTTTGTATTTAACAATCTTTTTTTCTTTAATAGATGCTACATTTATGTTCATATAAGCACCCCCATAATTTATTATTTTTAGCTGTAGTTGAATCTAAGTTGTTAGAATGATCGATTCAAAACAAGTTTCATTTGATAACGCTTTCTTTATTGAGTTGAATAAACTTTCCTTCTAATCCGCTATCCACCGTATAGTAATCATATCAGTATGTCCAATTTTAAAAAATTACTGGCAAGTTCTTTAGAATTTTTAATCCAAAACAAGGTTTGATATTTTCTCTAGAGGTAATAAATTGTGTCTCGACGCCCTCATTATAACTTGTATATTTATAAGTTTAATCTTTTTTTATTTTTAGAAAGATTGAATAGACAGAATTTTGAATAGGTAATAAATTACACTTAGTATGTAGCAATTGTGTCCTTTGTTTGAAGCTGTATTAGTTAGTAAAAAAGCAAAAATAACACAGAGTTCCTTTCATAAACACATTGATTATATTGAAAAATCATTATAAAGATACTTATATTGTCTTTTGTTTGAACATCTTATTTTGGACGGGAAACCTGTTGCAATAAATAATTCATTCAGATGAAAAGGAATACATTAATGAAATTTAAAACAACTTCCGTATACTAATTACACATTTTGTATAAATATTAATTATCAGAAAAAATAAACTTCCCATTCGGATCTTAACATAAAGGATACATTCCAAATAACAATGGAGATTCTGCTTTATCAATTTCTTTATACGTTATATTTCCCTCTTTACCTGCAACAGCAACTTGTACTTTTTCATTTGTTTTCACATCTTCTGCACCTATCGCACCACCCGCCAATAATCCTGTACTTAACAGACTCTCGTGAACAAAAGTTAGAGAGTTATGGAACAAAATATAATGTGTATGTACATACATTTCTTTTAAAAGAAGTTTTGTAGTATGCAACTGAATTAAAAAAATATAGATTTTTATGACTCTTTTTAGGGGATATAGCAAAGTGGGATCTTTTATATGCACATTGCTATACCGAACTAGATTTCAGCATAGTATTTTTTTGCAACTCATTGATTTTTACCAAACACGTATAAAAACCAACAATATGAAAATAAACGACTGGCTAAAATTTTACTTTCAATAAAATAAAAAAGAACCCGCAAATTTGCAGATTCTCCTGATAATGATTTATATGAGTAAGACTCGAAAATATAATACAATGATTCAAAAATAAGTTCAAGTAAATTCAAAGAACCGGCTAGAGTTCGAGTTCTTTCAGAAGTGATGATGTTTTCTAGACTTCGCAAAGTGAGAAAATACAAGAATATAACACATCGAGATTTAGAGAATTTCAATACTTAAATTAGAGGTTATTTTAATGTGATATAACATCAGCATTTTGAAGGAATAGCAATGAATACCTTATACATCCCCAGTCTACATAACGCTTTATTATCAGTAGAAAGAAAAAGGAAAATCCCTACTTTCACAATAAATCCGCCTTGCTACTCTATTCATTTTTTGCTGTCCACCGTTTTAGGGTTCTCTTTTGTACTGTGTTAGCCGAAAAATTGTATAAATCATAATTCGTTTTTCTTCCACCTGTTTCACCCTTTTTACACCCTAGTTTTACAAAATAAGAAGTCATCAAAACTTATATTTATTACTTTCTGTTATCTCCTCTCTCTTGTTCTATGCATAGTCTATCTAAATTTTTATTAGCTACTAAAAAAAGAATTTACAGGACGATTAAAAAAAGCCAAGTGCATTGCACTCGGCTTTATGGTCGATTAAACAATTTTACTTCAGACGTATTAAACTGATGTAGATAGTCTTTAGTAGAAGTATAACCTGAATTCATGAGTGTTTTCTTTTCTTCTTCTGTGATATCAAAATTAAACGACGACGTAAAGAATGTATTAATAAATACAGTGCGGGCAGCATCTTCTTTGGTGGTTTTTCCGCTCTCATGACCTTTGATCATCGTTTGAGACAAATTCCATGCAAAATGAATAAGAGAATGGCCAATATGATGTTCTGTTGAAGTTGCGATATGTTTTAACATGGCAACCTCCGCCTGAGATTCTAAACGGAAACCAAGTGTTTCTTTGTTGTAGACAATTTCATCTGTAGGATCAAAGAAAGATGCATTGTATTTCGTGTGTAAGCTTCTTAGTGTAGAATGATCCTCTATATTGCTTATCAGTTTATTAACCTCGTCAATCGTATCTGTGGTCGTGAAGTGTTCTTCTTTATTCACAAAACTTTTCCGATCAAATAAACGAATTGGGTAGTTATCGAGTACACCTCCGTCTACATAATAATCTTTATCCCATTCCACAGATTTAAAAAAGAATGGGATGGACATCGAAATCCGCACAGCAACTACTAACGGGACATCAGGTGTCGTTTCGCGAGAAAACGTACGAAGCTGGTGTGTAGAAACGTTCGTTCCTTGAAAAAACACGTCTTTTCCTGTTTTGTCATACAACTGCTGAAAAGTTGTGTCCTTACTCCCTGTCCACTTTTCAACGATCTTTCCTACCCACTCAGTGAAGAAATCCCCTTTATAGATACCAAAACCATCAAAAAACAAACGAATGTTATCTTGTACAATCGAAAAATCATCATCTTTAAACGCTTTGAAATTCATGTCTTTGTGGATTTTTACAAGATCTGCGAATGGAATGGAAAGACCTAAAAGTAATGCAGTAATCGCTCCAGCTGAAGTCCCCCCAAATCGTTGTATTTCTGGTAAAATCCCTTCTTCATTTAGTGCACGGATAGCACCTATATAAGCGCTTCCCTTTACCCCGCCACCTTCAAATACTAAGTTACGAAATGGATATGCCATTATATACCTCCAATCAAGAAATTTTCGATCTGTTATAGTATCGGAAGTATATTGAAATATATTCCAAATGGTATTAATAAAGTTTCATGTCCTCCGATACGTATGGCCGAATTATCTTTATTCAATGAATGAATTGTTTGAAAGAGAAGAAATTTGCTTGGAATGGTAATTTAGTAGGATAGGAAATAGGAAACAGGAAACGGAGCGCATCTTTGGATGCACTGAATAATATCCCCTTTTGAAATCGTATATAACGTAACTTCTTTTCCGATGCATTCTCCAAGTAAAATCACGAGTAAGAAATCAAGGAACAATCTATATTTCATAAATCCCGCACTCTCTTTAACATACAATCCAGTGAAATAATTTGTTTCAAATACGTAGAAATATGGTTTAACCAGCAATCAATGATCAGGTCTTCTTACCCGAAGTAAACCTAAATCTATTTGTCCCCATACAGAAAGTGATAAATAGTTTTGTTCCTATTCATGAAATAGTACAATATATGCAAAATTACATATCTAATTAATTGCTTTTAATGTTATATTTTAATAGCGATGAATGCTATTATTTCATAAGTTGTCAACAAGCGTTATGTATGTATGAGAAAAAGGAAGGAGCCAAATAGGCCCCTTCCTTTTTCTACTAATTAACTAAATTACTCTCTGGTAAAAATTTAAATAGTAATGCTCATTTATAGACGTCTGATTATGCATTAAACATGCTAGCTTTGCTTGCTGTCGGAAAAATTAAAGACGATAGTCAAATATGTCCTTTCATTACTTTATATTGAAATAAATAATGATTCAAAGTTATTTTGTGAAAATTACACAAAAAATACCAATTCGTCGTTTACCTAACAATAGATAATATAGATAAAGAAAAAATACTAAAGGATATCACAGTGTAGTAGTCTCTAGTATCTTTTCATAGTATTTTAGCGGCTATGCAATACGGAGGGATAAAAAAAGGACCTCTTACGGAAAGATAAGAGGTCATCAAAAAGATAAAAATGTTGTATTTGAAACACGCGAGTTTCTAATTCACATCATAACACAATATATTTATATATTCAATATATACATTAAAGATAAGTAATGTATGTTCAAAAAACACATGGAATATTAATTTGTAACAGTATATATTTTCCTCTTTTATTCTATTTCTTCTACAATGCCGTGATTGTAACAAATATCCCTCTTTCTTTTTTGGATGATTACGAATAAAAATACTACATGTTTTCTGTCTCACTTGGAATAAAGCATCATGGTAAAAATACAATGCTGACAAGTAAAATACTTAATACAATCAACCCTATCCCTAACATCATCCATTCACCCTTTTTAGAATTTTAAAATTTAGCCCTTCACTTTCATATACTTCTCTTTTACATGAGCCAATAAGTCCCTCAGCTTATTCTCTGAAGGGTGTTCTTGATTTTCTGGAACTTCTCTGCCATAGGATGAAAAGTTTTGTGAGCATGCACTAGTTGTTACTTTCAATTTCGCGTATGAGGATGTACGCTCATCATAACTGGATTACGTCTTCTTGGGGATAAAGGGGACAGGAAAGTTGCTAAGCTAGCGTAAGGTGCTAAATTCCCTCAAAGTATCTCAAAATTTGGATAATCATTTAATATTTCTATACTCTCCAACTTATAACAAAACACATCGCAAAATATTTTTACGATGTGTTTTAAAAGGGAAATCATCATCAAGTTTTTCACCCATATTTTTATAAGGAGTTTTACCATTGAGGATAAACGCCTTCATTTCAAAACAGTTCTTTTCATTTGTATACGATATGTCTCACACATATAGTATACAAATTATTACACTTACTTTTCTTCACCGCTTGCTTGCATGGAATTAAAAGTCCAATTTAATTTCAACGCATCTCCTTGTACAGCTTTTGCTTGTAATTTCTCACCATCTACTTTTGTTAAGCGGAACGATGGAATAGATGCAGTACTTTCCCCAAGATAACTTGTAATTTCACCATCTACATTGTTATATACGATTACTGCCTTTGCGCCTGCTTCCTTAGCATGCTTAATATTTATTGAAGAAAAGGTGATGCATACAATAATCAAATCTAATTAACATATTATTTAATTATCGGTAGCGAGATTAAAGAGACTCCCTACTCTCAGGAAGGAACCTCCAATTCATATTATTCCCCCTATTTCTATGTTTCTTATTTGATTCTAATTAACTAACTGATTAGGGTTATTGCAAATCAAAATAATAAAACCACATCTCCAATTATTAGATAACTATCTAATACATTGGAGGTGCGGTTCACTTAGGTCATTGATGTTTCAGCTATTCTCTTTATTTGAAAATTACATCTACCATATTAATTTAATATTATATTCCTCAAGCCAACTATTAACTTGAAGTAAATAATCTATTATACCTCGTGCATCATTACCTGAAATTACTTCGTCTTTTCCTTCTGCAATAGCACGAACTCTTTCTACATTAATTAATGGCAAAATAGGTGATTCAGGATTGTTCAACACATGTAGCATCCAATCACTAATACCTTGTAGATAAGAGGCATCCTTAGTGCTTGGATATGCACTTTTTTTGCGATAACGTACATCCTCTGGAAGTACATTTTCAAAAGCTCTACGTAAAATACCTTTTTCAATATTGTCTATGCTTTTCATTTCGAATGGGACATTCCATAGGTATTCTACAAGCCGGTAATCGCAAAATGGAACTCGTACTTCAAAGCCATTCATCATACTTGTGCGATCTTTTCGTTCTAGCATAAATGGCAAGAAACGTGTAATAAACATGTAAGACATTTGACGTTGCTTCATTTGCAGATCACTTTCACCTTCTAAAAAGGGAACCTCAGCAACTGCATCTTCAAATTTTTGTTTTTGATATTTTTCAGGGCTAATCTTCGCTTTAAAATCCTCTGATAAAATTTCTGTACTATACCATAAATTAACACTCCAAGGGAATATCTCTGCATCTAGAAACTTCTCTTGATGGAACCATGGATATCCTGAGAATACTTCATCTGCGGATTCGCCTGAAAGTGCAACTGTTGCATCTTTTTTCATTTCCTTAAATAACAAATAAAGAGACGTTTCTAATTCTCCAACTCCAGGTAGATCACGCGCTCGCATTGGAGTTAATAAATGCTCTATTAAACTATCTGATCCTAACTCTATAGAATGATGCTTTGTTCCTACATATTCAGCCACACGTTTCACCCAAGGTTCATCACGATCAAAACGAAGGAAGTCTTGCTCAAAATCTTTTTCATCATTGATGAAATTCAGGGAATATGTATGAAGACGTTCCCCCTTATTCCCAAATTCGTTTCCTGCTAAACCTGTTAAACCACTGGAATCTAAACCTCCAGAAAGCATAGATACCACTGGTTTATCAGCAATTAACTGACGTTTTACCGTATCTTGTAAAATGGAACGGATTGTCTCAACTGTTGTATCAATATCATCTACATGTTCTTTACTTTCAAGTTTCCAATACTGTGTCGTAGTCGAGCCATTAGAGGTAAACGTCATGTAATGCCCAGCACGCACTTCATGTATATCCTTGAAAATAGCATGACCAGGAGTACGTGTTGGCCCAAGACAAAATATTTCAGAAAGTCCTTCTTTATCTACCTCTGCATCTACAAATGGATGCGAAAGTAAAACTTTTAACTCTGAACCAAAGAGAATTGCGCTTCCCCTTTGAGCAAAAAATAAAGGCTTCACACCTAGATGATCACGACCAAGCATCAATTTCCCAAATCTTTCATCCCAAATACCAAAAGCAAAAATCCCATTTAGATGTTGAACACAATCTTCTTGCCATTCTAAGTAAGCATGTAGTAATACCTCTGTATCCGACTTGGTCTGAAATTTATGACCTTTCTCCTCAAGTTCTTTACGTAATTCTTGATAGTTATAAATTTCTCCATTGAACGTAAGGCCAATCATATCATTTCCATCTTTATAGAGCATAGGTTGAAGGCCACCTTCAGGATCAATGACGATGAGACGTCGATGACCTAATGCCGCTCGTTTTGAAAACCAATGCCCCTCTGCGTCAGGTCCTCGGTGAATGATAGCATCTGTCATTTTTTTTAACGTTTCTTGTTCATTAGACAGGTCTTTAGACCAGTCTATCCACCCTACAATTCCACACATAGTGTCTACCTTCTCTCAAATAGTATAGAAACCGACTAAAATCGAATATCAGTCGGTTTTCCGTAAAAAAATCCGACTAAAAACATCTTTTAGTCATGTTTATATAATAAAATGAATTGAATAAAAAATCAAATAATTCAATCAAGAAAGAAATCATCGTCCGATTAAAAAATTATTACCTTAAACTTTCATTTTTATCTTAAGTGATACAGTTGCATTCTATTATAGTTATATACTAGAAATAAGAATGGTGTATGTTATTCTATAAGAAGCAAATAGAGGACTTTCTATTAGGAGTTACAAAATTACAAATGAACTAATACAGAATGTAAAGATAGAAAACTTCGCTAAATATTTCAAGGATAGGGTGTAGACAATGATCAAATTAGAAAAAGAAAATAAAAAAATGAAAATCATTCAATCTGCCACAATACTGTTCTCTACGCGTGGTGTCCGTAACACAACGGTTGATGAAATTGCAAAGACAGCTAAAGTTGGTAAAGGTACTATTTATTATTACTATACAGATAAAACTGAAATATTATGTGACTGCTATATGCGTCATATTCAGCTCAAACGCTCACAATTATTTAATTTATATAAAGAAGAAAAAGATGTTTTACTTAGAATACAAAAAATTCTTCATTATATCAGCCTAGAATATCATCAAGATCCGTTTGTTTCTACACTCTTTCAAGAATATAAAGAGTACCATTCACCTGAAATTACAACTTGTTTTAAACAATCTGAAGAAGAAGCAATTAACATGATAAGTAATTTGCTCGAAAAAGGTTATCAGCAAGGAGCTTTGCATAAGGTACCATTACCGCTTACAGCTTTTATGTTAGTACGAATGATTTTTAACTACGAACAGGATTATATAAAAAATGATAAAAGTGATACAGAATTTCTGCAGTTGCTAAAACATATGCTTCTTAAAAACTAGTTTTAACAACAAAAAAATAATTGTGGTACAAATATATGAAGAAGAACGTGAATAATGAATGGTTTAATAAACTCTTTTCATTCTGGCCAAACATACGAAATATCCAACGCTTATGTAGAAATGAATGAAAAAATCATATAAATTTTTCTAAAATTAGAAAGCCTATACTTAAATCTACAATAAAATAGTTCAGTAAAAAGAGCGTGTTTTCATCTATCTAAACACGCTCTTACAAATATTTAAACCCTATATGAATTGCTTATTCCATTCTGATTTTCTTTTAACTAATATATCTCTTTATATACGATTATCATGCCAAAAGTTTATTGGAAAATGATTGTTCTCATCATAAGCTTCAAATTCGTACCCTTTTTCTTTTAACCCTTTTATAATTGCTGGAACTGCCGCGACAGATTGTGGATGAATATCGTGCATTAAAACAATTTCCTTTGAAGACGTCGCACCTGCTAAGACATTTTGAACAATCTTTGCAGCTGCTACATCAACGGGTAATTTATTGTATTTCCAATCTAAAGAATCAATTGTCCAATCCCATACTTTCAAATTATTTCCTACCACTTCATTTCGAAGTGATTCATTTAAGCCAGGCATTGATCCATATGGTGGACGTGTTAATTTCGGTGTGTATCCAATAACGTTTCTAATTAAAGATTGATCTTCTTTCATTTCCTTCACATATTCCTGATTGGTGTATAGCTTTTTAAAAACATGTGTCATACTATGCATGCCCACATAATTGTTTTCTACATGCTCTCGTTTCACTAAATCTGGGAACCTTTTCACATTATCGCCAATTAAAAAGAATGTTGCTTTCACATCATTTTTCTTTAGTACATCTAATAGATTAGCTGTATATTTTCCAGGTCCATCATCAAAAGTTAAATATGCAACTTTTCTTTCTTTACCATCAAAACGATTAGGTATCAATTTTTTTAATTCATTTTTAGGTAGACTGCTCACTTGCTGAACACTATTTGCCTCTTCCGCATTTACCAGCTTAGGATTCGTAATAGATTGAAACACGTAATACCCTATTGCTACTAAAGTAATAGCCAACAATACACTTATAATTCTCTTTTTCTTAAGCTTAATTTTCATATTATAATCTTCTTTCTATCTTAATAATAATCTGTATAGGTGAAAATTAGTGCCCTGCACTAGCGTTCATGGCATTTCCTATAATAGTCAGAACTACTGGAAATAATACTGGTCCTAAGGTAAGGACAATGTTTAAAATTATAATAAAACTATATAGTAAGCTATAATTTTTACTATTATGGTTTTCAAATACTAGGATGACTAATGTTATTATAGTAATTAAATGTAGTAATAAAATTATCAACCAATAATACATCATTATAGTAAGATTCCACTTTCCTAATAGTTGGTATGTTACCCCTATTATTATCCCTAATATAGTAGCATTAAAGGAAATAAACAAAGTTCTTTTTAGTATTTTAGGAAATGTTTTGTGATCCACAGTTTTATTATATAAACCGATTAAAATGCCCAAAGATAGATATGCCAGTAATAGCCCTACCCAATTCCAGATCCAATCTTGATCCCCCATTAAATTAAACAAAAGCGCAATGATCCCTCCTACTGCAAGAATCGAAGAGATCATAATACTATTTAAAGCTGATTTCATACTATTTTCACTTCCTTAAAAATTTTACAATACAGCATTGAAGTCTACTCTTAAGTTGTCCTTTACTTATTAGATTCCTTTTCATTAAAAATCTTTTATGGAAATCCCATCATATAATCCGGTCATCATACCTAATAGCATATACGGAGAATGGGTAGGCCCAGCAAAAATTACATGTACATGATCACATACCATAATTTTTAAACTGAATGAAACTCCACCAAATCCTATTCCACATGGTAGATATACAAATAGAGGATGCCATTCACCAACTTTTATTTGTATATCAATTATTCAGACGAGTATCAGCTACTGCATAACCTTAAAATAAATGCTTTGATTTTTCATCGTCAATCAAATAGCACATTTGATTCTTATTAACTTGTATTCTTCCTTCTTCTACTGCTTTATTATAGCCCGCTGTATATTTAAAAATAGTAACCCCTTTGTTTCTAATTAAATCTTTTTCCCATTTTTTCGCAGCTACTGCCATATGTACATATGATGTTTTAAAATTAATAATAATTTATTATAATTAAGTATATATTAACAATATATTAAGTATAAGTAAATAAAATTAATAATAATTTAATTTTATTTGCTTATTTAAAGGGGATTACATATATGAACGATATTAATGTTGGTCACAAAATTAGGGCATTTAGAAAAGGGGCCGGATTAACCAGTAAACGTTTAGCAGAGTTAGCTGATATAACACCTTCCATGTTAAGTCAGATTGAAAAAGGAATCACAAATCCTTCATTACAAACACTAAAATTAATTTCTGTAGCACTAAATATTCCATTGTTTAACTTTTTCTTAGAGGATACCAATACAGAAGAATTAGTTGTAAGAGCTAACCAAAGGAAAAAAATAACTTTTCCTGAAAGCGGCAATGTTTCATATGAGTTATTATCTCCTAATTTAGATGGAGCACTAGAATTGGCTTTAATGAATCTGTTCCCTGAAACTGCTTCATCTATGGAGCCTGTGGCACATAAAGGGGAAGAAATAGCATTTATTATGGAGGGACAAGTAAAACTATATCTAAATGATGAGGTTTTACTTCTCAATACAGGTGATAGTGTTAAAATCCCACCTTATACAAAGCATAAATGGGAAAACACTTCTTTAAACAAAGTCACTGTTATATTTGGGGTAACTCCACATGCCCATCAACTTAAGAATCTAGACTACCCCCAAGTGTAAAAAAACGTTATTCTTTCTAAAAAGCTAACTAGAAAGGATGACGTTTTTTATGAATCTTTCGATTCAAGA
>NZ_JBPWAP010000024.1:0-81796 GCF_051776705.1 Bacillus cereus group sp. BceL291
TGAATCGAAAGATTCATAAAAAACGTCATCCTTTCTAGTTAGCTTTTTAGAAAGAATAACGTTTTTTTACACTTGGGGGTAGTCTAGATTCTTAAGTTGATGGGCATGTGGTAAAACCCCTATTTTATCAGATGATGGGTCATTAGACTTTGTGCCTGTATTAGGATTACTTAAAATTGCTCTCAATTCTTTTGGTGTATATGCCTTACCTAAATGTTCTTTAGCAATCCCTTGAATTGATACAGCAGCCCCAGCGATTATAGGCGAAGCGCTAGAAGTACCACGGAAATTAGAAGTATAACGATTCATTATACTCTGATCTGTAACTTTTTGTCCTTTACTATTTTGATTTTGATATGTATCTAATGTGTCAACATACTCTCCCCAACCATATACATCAATTCTACTACCATAGTTAGAGAAACCTAAACGTTTATGAGGAACTCTTGCAGTAGATGCTCCAACTATAATAGCTCCTGAATCTTTAAAGTCTGGACTATTTCGATTTAAAATCTGTTTACCATTACGGTCTTTAAATTCATCTAAATCAATCCCACCATTACCAGCTGCTTCTACAATAATAATGCCTTTATCTGTACCTTTGCGAATTGCGTTAAATATACTCGGGTATACTTCTACTGGTAAAGGGTCATCTCCATATCCATCATATTTAAAGGATTCCTCTATTAATAAAACATCTCCAGCCTGTAAAGAATCTACGGCACTTAAAATAGCATCTCTTACATCGATTCTCCCATTATCTCGGATCACTGAAATTACTTTTGCCTTTGCTTTTGGTGCAATCCCAATGTTCCCAATCCGATTGTCAGCTGCAGAAACAACACCTAGAACTGAAGTACCATGAGAAAGATCATTACTCATTTTTCCAGACATAAATTCAATATTTTGACCGACTAAATCTTCATGATTTAATAACCAGCCTTCTTCCAAATCTACAAAAGTTGCTCCTTGACCATCTCCTCCTTTAATTCCCCAAGCATAAGGAGCATTAATTCCTAAAGGTGCCTCTTCAAGATATCCCTGTCTCGAAAATCTAGGTTCATCATAAGGATTGACTGATAATACAGGCAATCTCGAGCTAGTTGTTGTATTTATACTCTTATTAGAACGAACTAGTATTTTACTAGAATTGTCATTAGCAGCATATACTGTATTTGTTACAAATGTCGTACCTACCCCAGCAAAAGTTGTAATTGCAAGTGATGATATCAACATACCTTTAAAATTTTTCATCTTTCCACCTCTAGTTTTCTATTAGAATTAACATATTTAATAATGTGTATGAACCGAAAAGCTTTTTATCTTATTATAAAAATTAATAGATTTTTATAACTTTTTGATTTACATAAAAACTCCTTTCATTCTTGTAATTCAATGTGTATATTTCAAAATAACAAACTCACTGTAACTATTATAGTTACACCTTTATTGATTTTCAACTACGAAATATAAATTTTTAAAAATAAATTTATATTACTTTAAAACAGAGCTAACCTTTTACGCATATAAAAAAACAAATTATCTGTGCAAATTACAGCGGTGAATAAGTTTATAGACTGCAAAAAAACAAGAAAAAGCAAAACACTAAGTGCTTTGCTACTTATAAAATTCCTTTTAACTTTTCACCAATTAACCTCGCTACATACTCATAGCCTTCTGGTCCAAAGTGTAATCCATCTTTTTCACCATTTTCTACAAATCTTTTATAATCCCGTTCTTGAATCATTTCAGCGAATACGTTTAGAAAATAACTTCCTGTTTCCCTCGCCACTTTCTCCACCACGTCTGCATACTGACCAAGCACTCTATTTGTTCTATTACGCTGTCTTTCTTCATCAACTGGTGCAGGACTAATCAGTAGTACTTTATCTGATGAAATATGGTTCACAATCTTCTCTAAGTTTTCTTTATATGCTTGTAATGACACTTGAGAAAAAGAAACCGCATCATTCGTACCAAGAAAAACTGTTACGAAATCTGGTTTATATGATATTACATCTTCTTCAATCCTATTTAACGCATCGAATGTATTATCCCCTGGAACACCTGCATTCACTACTTTCCACTTCGGAAACATCTCTTGCAAACGTGGTGTTAATCTCGGCATTCCATCAAAAAATGTTTCATCAGCTGTAATACTATCTCCAAAGCATACTAACGTTTTCATTAAGCTACTCTCCTTTTACGTATGAAACAACTTTCCTTCTATTGCTTTTATATATCTTTCAGCAGAACGTTCAACTGCCTCATCTGCATTTTCTTTTACTACTCGATGAAAAGCATTGTATAAACGATTAAACTGTAACGGCTTCACTCGGTTCACCATTTCTTCCACTTTTCTCGCTGGTAATGGAATTAAGTTTGGATAGCTATACATAAAACTTACCCACCGCTCATCCGCTACAACTTGAATAATATCACCTGTTAACAAAATCCCTTTTCCATCATTACCTTCTTCCCAATGCAATACAGAACCACCACTAAAATGTCCTCCAAGACGATGTACAGTAATCCCATCCGCTAATTGTAAAGACTCACCAGACCAATAAATAATACGACTACTTGGGCGCATCACCCATTCTTTATCATCTTCATGTATATAAATTGGTACATCAAATGTCTCTGCCCATTCTACTTGCGTTGAATAATAATGAGGATGAGACAATGCAATCGCATCTAATCCACCAAGCTCTTTTATTTTCGCAATTGTCGTTTCATCTAAATACGTAATACAGTCCCATAGTAAACGATATGACTCTGTTTTCACTATAAATGCCGTTTGACCGATCGCAAATCCTGGTTTTGTCGTAATACTATAAAGTCCATTTTCCTCTTCGATTATTACATTTTTATATGTATCATCTGTTTGCAAATTTTCTAAAGTCGTCCAAGACTGCCCTTTCGGATTCACATATTGCCTCTCTTCATCACAAATATGACAACTCACCGGTTCCTCTACACTCGCTGCATACTGCACACCGCACGTTGTACAAACGTAATTTTTCATCATAATTCCCCCTATCCCTATATTTTTATTAAACTGATTTTTGTTGATAATAATCTACTTTTTTATTTTCAATTAATAAACTTATAAAAGTAAGTAAATAAACAACTGTAACTGACAATGGAATTACAGTAAATCCTTTTTCGCTTCTGCAACATTCATCTCACTATCTCCCCAAAAATATTTGTGCTATAAAGTCACCTCAACCTCACCCATCCAATAACGCCAAGCTGCTAAATAATCTTCTAAATCTTTCGGGTGGTGCCGTAAACACGTATCTATACGCAAATATAATCCTATGACTATTTCTTCATATAAATCACGGTCTTTTTTATGAAATACACATTGTTTCATCGCATAATCGATTGTTTCTTTTGTTAAATCTTCCGGGGTTGAACAGAACGCATAAATTAAATCATATATAGGATCTCCTAACACTGGTAAAGGATCAATTACACCGTGCAGTTTATTCTCTTGAAATATAAAATTATGAAATCCAAGATCACCATGCAATAAAAATGGCTGATTTATTCCAGTCCCCCTACTTGGACTATTTGCTAACTTAAAAACCGTTCTATACTCTTCCTCACTTATGTAACGTCTTACATTTTCATGAGCTTCCATCACATTTGTCGTTAAAAATTCATTCCAAGATTGAACTGGGCTTTCTTTCCATCCCCAGCCATCAACCTCTGTAGCTACTTCATACTTATTGATAACTTCCTTTACAAGTTTACTAAGAACACTCCGTTTATGGCCTAGTTTGCAAGAAGTTGTGCCCTCAAGGAATGAGTAAACAATATAGCGATTTAAAGGTTCCTTATATAAAAGCTTTGGAAATAATTCGTCCTTTTTATAAAACTGAAGAAAATAAGCTTCTTCACGTATGACATCCGATTCATTCAACTTTATAACGTATTGTTCATCTAACAAATATATAGTACTTGTCGTTCCCCCGTTTAATGCTTTTACGCTATTTGGATAATGTGAAATAACTTTTTCCTTAACTAGTTGTGCAGTGATTATTGAAATGTCCATTCTCTCACCCTTCAACTCCGAATATTTCCTTAATTCAAAAGACAACTTTACTATTATTTGACAAACATAAGGGAATTCCTCCTAAAAATCTTAATATAACAAAAGATAATTTTATTTCATTTCAACTGCTTCCTTCAATATTCCATCATAAAGTTCATTCCATTTATGGTAATGCGATGTGATTTCTTCACTCCAAATGATCTTCATTTAATCTAGTAATTTCTATTGAATTATCTCTTTCTTTTAACTTAAGAACCAAACTTTCTACACCAAACACTTCTGTAAACGTATGACTGCCTACAATTAAATTAATTCCTTTAAATTTCGCATGTTGCACTGTATATAATGTTTTTTCACCTGTTATGTACGTGTCACATCCTTTTTCTAATGCACGTTCAATCAAATTTGTATTGTTTCCTGCACCGGTTAAGATCGCAATCCGTTTTACTGGTTTATCGTGATTTCTCCAGCTCTTCACTTTCTCTTCCATTTTTTCTTCAAGTTTTCCAACTAAGTTTGAAAAAGGAATCGCTTCTTTATATTCTCCTATTCCCGGTAGTTCTTCTTCCTCATAGGTTGAATATTCCAGTATTGTATCTATCCCAATTGCGTTAAATAACGATGTACACGTGCCAAACTTTACAAAATCTAACGGCAAATGAATCCAAAAATGATTCATTTCATATTGCTTCAATTTCTCAATACAAGCCTCTTCCATACCAAATAAAAAACTCCACGGCGCATGATGTGTAACTATCATATCGACTCCATTTCGATACGCTTCTTCAATAGTTTCTAACGTTAAATTTGTTGTGTAACCGATTTTGTGAAATTCATCTTTACTTATATAAGTAAAACCATATTCATCATCGCCATATTTATGAAGATGCTCTCCAAATAGTGATGTTATATGTTCATTAAACTGCTTTATATTCATTTTTATTTCTCCTTTCATTTACTTTTATATTTCATAAATAAGGAAATACTAAATTACAACGTTACATACATATAGGAGGACAATATGAAACCTGAATTTTTAAAAGCTGTACATGATGCAATCGGAAATGTCGAACACATTCATATAGAGGAAAGCGGTGCTGACAGCTTACTTATTCATCATGATGATGCACAGCAGTTACAACAAGTTGCTAAGGCGTTAGAAAATAATAATTTCCGCTCCGCTTTAAGAACAACTGGAAATGCTTCGTACATTGAAGTATTGAACAGATAATGAAAGTCCGGATGTATTCCGGGCTTTCTTTTTATCCCGCTATTCACCGGGCAGTAAGACCCCACTGATTAAAGTTTCACTTTATATTGAAACTTCAAACTCTTTCACATACACCGCTGTTCCAGCAATATCTATTTGTAACTTTTCGTTTTCTATCCCTTTCGTTACATAAACAGTTACACGACCATCTTTATTTATTTCCTGTCCTTGCTCAACGATTAAACCCAATTCATGTTCAAAACCTTTCTCTAAATACTCCACATAATACGCTCCCATTACACCTGAAGCTGTTCCTGTCACTGGATCTTCAATCGTCCCAGCGTAAGCTGATGAAAAATGACGGCCGTGCATTTGTGCTAGTTCATCATAAGTTTCTAGACAAATTGGGTGAATAGAAGCATTAGGTATTTCTTTTAATACTGATGGAAATGCAGCATTATTAGGTTTCATTCTCTCACATGCATTAAGATTTTTAATCGGTACAATTACAGTCCAATTACCGGTACTTCCATATACAATCGGTAAACTTACATCTAAATCATTTACTTCTAAACCGATACTATGAGCTAATTCTTCTGTTGAACCTGTAAATTCTTTAAACTGAGGTGCTGCCTGTCTCATTTTAATAAAGGTTTCTCCATTTTCATTTACACCTATTTGTATCGGTAAAATCCCAGCCTTCGTTTCAATCGTAAGGTTACTTTTCTCTTCTAATAAACCTTTTTCGCGCAAGGCAAATATCGTCCCTACTGTCCCATGACCACATAAATCCATTTCAAAACCAGGTGTAAAATAGCGCATTCTTATATCTCCTACTTCTGAGGAAAGAACAAAAGTTGTTTCGTTATATCCAACTTTTTCAGCAATAATTTGCATTTCCTCTTCCGTTAATCCATCTGCTTCTAATACAATACCTGCTGGATTTCCCTTATTTGGTTTATTCGTAAATGCGTCGTAATGAAATACATTTATAGTCTTCATTTTCTTTTCTCCTAACCTTCTTTAAAGATTTTATAATACAGCTCTATCTCCGTTTTCAACGAACAATTATTTCTCCAAAATATCCTCTGCATCTTTTCATTTGAAGTATGTGTGCTTCCAATGTAATAAGTAGCCCCTATTTTCTTTAACATATGCAACGATTGAAAATGCATATGGGAAGCAATTCCTTTCCCCCGATAATAAGGCATTACCCCAAAATAAAATAACCGTCCTTCACTTTCTGTTCCAGTTTCTATATGCGGTATGGACATACCAATCGGCTCATTTTTATCATAAAAAACAATACATGACTTTTCCCAGCCCGTACCTAACTCTGTTTGCACTGAATAAAAATGTTCATTGATAGTTAAAATTGAAGTTTGATTCCCTGAACCCGACATACATTGTTCCCAAATATATTTAAATTCTTTTTCCGATAACGTTCCTTCTGCTATTGATCGATATGTATATTGTCTTTCAAGCTCTTCTACATTGTTCAATTCTCTACATACTTCTATCTTTGCGGCATACAAAGAAAAACCGGCATCAAGTAACACTTTCACACTTGAGTTATAACTACTAAACCTTTTGTTTAATACAATACTCGCTCTTTTTAACTCCCAATTAAAACAAACCTGTTCCAATCTACTTATCTTTTCTTTATATGTTTGTACGTTATACAAAACATCTTCTTCTATTTCTTCAATCGTTACTGCCTTTGGTAAGCCATTTAACACTTTTTTAGAGGGCCCAAATAGATTCTGAATGATTGCAAGATCGTATATCACCACTTTAATTCACCTACACCTGGCTCAATAAACTTCCCTGAAGCATCCTCGTTTGAACCTCTTACCCAATCATATATATTTTTTGCTCCTTCTGCCGGAGTCATATTCGCATCAAAAGCACCAATGTCAGTCTTTAATTTTCCAGGGTGAATGGCAGTTACACGAATTCCTTTATTCTCAAACTCTTGTTGTAAGCAGAGTGTTAACATATTTTGTGCAGCTTTAGCAATTCGATATGAATATGAGAACTGACCTTGTGGAAACTCTTTGTTCGCCATTTTATGCAATGAACCTAATCGAGAAGACACATTTATGATTCTCGGATGATTCGATTTAGCTAAAGACACATATGTACCTTTTACAACTCGAATGACACCTAAGCAATGAATATTAAATAAGTCCGTTAACTCTTCTGAATTTGTATGTAAAATCTCAGTTTCCTTTCCAGTAATGCCAGCGTTATTTATAACTAGATCAATATACTCTGTATATTCCTCAAGCTGTTTCTTAATTTGCTCCGTACTCTCATCAGCCGATAAGTCTGCCAATATAGGAAAACATCTACAACTAAACATTTGCTTCAATTGCGTTACCGCAATCTTAGTTCTAACTAACGGATAAACAATATGCCCATTTTCATGAAATACTTTTACTAACTGTAACCCTAACCCTCGATTTCCACCTGTAATTAGAACCCTCATATATCCATCTCCTTATTTTTAAAATAAATAAGAAAATCCATCCACTCACCATTCTCTAAAGAAAACGCCTCTCTCTTGCATTCAAAAGAAAAACCTGCTCTTTCCGCAAGACGAACGGATGGCTCATTATCAACACGTATATGTAACTCGATTCTATGAAAATGAAGACGATTAAAAAATAATGAGATCGCAGCTTTCACACTTTCCATGCCATATCCATTTCTCCAATATTGATTATGTATGGAGTATCCCATCATCGCCCATTGATAGTCCATACGTAAAATTTTTATTAGCTCTAGCTTTCCAATATTAGCCCCATCTTCTTTACGAAAAATACCTAATACATACATCTCATCTCGATGTGCTGCTTCATCAAATCCTCTAATCCATTCCGTGAACCATTCTTTTGTTGATGATGCCATAACTTGATAACCATCGTCGTATTTATACTGAGATGGCAGCCTCTTATTAAATCCATCTAACCAACTTTCATAATCATCATTTTGGAACGGACGGATCATGAGTCTCTCTGTCTCTATCTGTAATAGCGGCAGCTTCATTTACATCTCTTCCCTTGATCAATATTTGAATATTCTTTATTATCTTACACAAAATACAAAATCTAGTAAATTATTATGTTTTTGATAAACATGCTTCTATTAAAATACAAAAGGAAACCCTGTTCTAAAGGGTTTCCTTTTGTCATCACACTACCAAACTTATCTGTAATTTAAAACGTTGTATTCTGTCTTTAATATTCCATAAACATCAACATCTTCATATGTATTTAATAAAAGTCTATTTTGTCTCAATGTGCCTTCTTTACGTAAACCCGACTTCTCTAATACTTTAATCGACGATCTATTTCTGGAAATGGCAGATGCCCAAATTTTGTTTAGACCTAATTCGATAAAGCCAAATTGAATCATTCTGTTTACAGCCTCAGTTGCAAAACCCTTTCCCCAATAATTCTTACCAATCCAATAACCAAGTTCACCTCTATTGTTACCCTTGTCAATTCTTAGTGTAATTGTACCTACAATTTCTCTTGATTCTTTAGAGACAATTCCTAAAGGATATTCGATTCCTTTCCTAATAAGTTCTGGTTGCATATCAACCCAATCTTGCGCGAACTCCAATTTATATGGATGCGGAAGCCCAAGAATATTAGCTAATTCCTTGTCATTAGCCAATTCTTTAATTCTAAAAACATCATCATTGGTAAAAGGTTCTATACATAAATGCTCAGTTTCTAATTTTATAGCCATCTTTTCTCCCCCTTGTACTGAAATTAGTTAGATCCCTTTATTTTCAATATTACACCAAAAACACAAAATTTTTAAAATCTTTATGATATCTACTAACAGAACCATAAACAAAAAATCCAGTTATGTACAAAGCATAACTGGATTCCTCATTATCTAATAGTTTTTTATTTTACAAGTACATTTTCTCTTAATTCCCTCTTTAACACTTTCCCTAAAGCATTTTTCGGTAACTCTTCTAAGAATACCACTTCTGGAATTTTGTAACTTGCTAACTTCTCTTTACAATACTGAAGAATACTTTCTTCTGTTAATGTTGTTTCGCCATCCTTCACAATGTAAGCTCTTGGAACCTCTCCCCAAAAGTCATCTGGAACTCCAACTACTGCAACTTCTAAAACACCATGTATTTCATGAATAACATCTTCTACCTGATCTGGATATACGTTGTCACCACCGCGTATAATAACGTCTTTATATCTTCCCATAATATGCAGGAATCCATCATCATCTATCATGCCAGCATCGCCCATGTTAAACCAGTTATCTTTTACTACCTTCTTTGTCGCCTTTTCATTATTCCAATATCCTTTAAACATGTATGGACTTTTCACATGAATCTCTCCAACTTCATTTGTTGTTAGTTCATGTCCTGTTTCCGGGTGAACAATTTTCACCTCTACATTTTTCAAGGTCTTTCCTACAGAAGACATCTTTTCTTTTCCCATCATTGGATGCCATGAGGTTACAACCCAACCTTCTGTACTACCATAGCCTTGCACCATATATATGCCTTTTTCCATATATTTTTGAATGAGTGTTTCTGGCACTTTTGTACCACCGCTTTGTGCTACTTTAAAGGTTGAAATGTTACGTTGTTTTTTATTTAGTTCATCAAGCATGTAACTATAAACGGCTGGGAAAGCAAGCATCGTAGTAATTTTCTCTTCTTCAATCTTATCCCAAATAAGAGCAGGATTCGAATCAGCTAAGAAGATCATCGTAACGCCATGATAAATACAATTTAAAATAGAAAGCACGCCACTCATATGAAACAATGGATGCACAGATAAAAAGCGTTCACCTGCTGGGATTTCTCTTTGTCCCGCAATTTCAGCAAAATAATGATGTAAGTTTTTATGTCCAATTACACATGCTTTTGCCTGTCCAGTCGTTCCTGATGTAAACAAGTAAATGGCATCGTCTTCTTCATGAACTTCTACGTTCGGTTCTGTCGTTGGCTGTTTTTGCAACTCTAATTCAAATGAACCAAAGCCTTCTTTTGTTGTTTGAATTACATAAGGAATTTCTTTAACAGCATCAACCTTTAATAACACTTCACTAAATTCTTCATCAATAACTAACACTTTTAATTTCGCTTCTTTTACAATCGTTTCTAATTCATAAACAGTCAGCTGATGATTTAGCGGAATAAATACCGCTCCAATTTTTAAACTTGCCATCATAACGCTTGGAAATGGGTGATTATTTTTGCATAGTATTCCTATACGATCTCCTCTTTGCACACCATTATGTAACAAATAATGTGCAAACTGATTTACTCGTTCATTATATTGCTGAAACGAATATCTTTTCTTCCCCCCTACAAGCGCTTCCAAATTTGGTGATTGCATTGCTCTTTTTTGTAGTAATTTTTGCATCGTTCTCAAGTAAAACTCCCCTTTATATATGTTAGGTTTTTTATTTTACCAGATTAACTATTAATTTACTAAAGATTACACTTAGTGAATATAAAAAGAATATAAAATAGCCATTTACTTTACAAGTAAATGGCTATTTTTCATTATATATTAGAATACTTCTTGTTCATCACATATTGCACATACTCAGGTGCACTTTTATCAATCTCTTCATCACTTAGTTTATATTCTGCACCATATAAATAAAAGGAAGGTATAAATTCCATACCTGTGTATAAGCATGTAGCTTGGAATGGTTTCGTCAACTCATCCATTGTAATTCCACTATTTTCATAGTCTTTTTCTAATCCACCTATAGAAATAGCTACACCAAATTCTTTCCCCTTCACTTTATCACCTTTAGATCCGTACGCAAATCCATATGTTAATACATCATCGAACCATTTTTTTAATAATGGTGGTGAGCTGTACCAGTAAAGCGGAAATTGAAATATATATCTGTCATGTTCTACTAATAACTTTTGCTCTTCTTCAATATTAAACTCCCAATTCGGTGCCACTTTATACAATTCATGCACCGTAATTTCATCCGAATATTTCTCAAGTTCTTCAATCCATCTTTTATTAATTTTTGATTTTTCAATATCAGGATGTGCTACAATTACAAGTGTTTTCATCTTTTTTCATCCCCTTTATAAATTATTCAACCCTTTACGTATTAGTATGAATGAGTCACATATAATTGAAAAGTACGTACTTTAAAGTGCTATAGGAACCTTAAAGTACCTGTGGAGGTGTTATATGAATCAAAATGATAATTGCCCAATTGCAACAACACTCGATGTAATCGGTGGAAAATGGAAAGTTCATATTTTATGTATTTTGTCGGATGGAAAAATGCGAACAAATGAAATTAAACGAGAAATCCCAAACATTACACAAAAGGTTCTTACACAACAACTTCGGCAACTTGAAGCTGATGGGATTATCTATCGTACCGTATATCAAGAAGTTCCACCAAAGGTTGAGTACACACTAAGTGAATACGGAAAATCTTTAATGCAAATAATGGATAATCTGTTTGAATGGGGAAAAGATCATCAGATTAAAAGATTACATGACTAAAAAAGCACTATATACTTTGTTTAATCCTCTACGTTCATATTTTTTATTTCTATAAAGTTTATTTTCATCATTTTTTAGCTAACTTGTTTTCTTAGATTGATGGACGTGACCCCACATCCATCAATCTAAAAAGATACAATTAGAAGAATGAGATTTCTATAAAGTTTCGCATATAAACACTACTTCCGCCTCATTAAACGCTCGCTCTACTTTTTCTAATCTCAATTGTACGTAAGCTATAAAGAAGCACCCCTAAACCGAGAATTTTTTCATTATTAGACGCATTAGAACCTAAGGTAATAGTAGGTACATTTAAACCCATAAACCTTTCACTCCATTCTATAGGCATATAAAAAGATACTCCTTAAAAATAAAAAACGCTATTCTCTCTGTAAAATCATAGAAAAGAATAGCGCTTTTTATTTTGAAATAGAAATCATCATTTAAACTAAACATGCTAATATTGATTTTGTGCGATTGTCAGTTACCTCATAATAAATTTCTAATCCTTTCCGAGTACCTGTAACCATTTTAGCAGCTTTTAGTTTAGATAAATGTTGACTAATTGTACTTTGAGGCATTTGTAAATCCCCATACATTGTTGTTACATTAGTAGGACCTTTTGCAAGCATTATTTTTACTAAAGATAGACGAACTGGATGCGCCAATACCTTTAACACCTCAGCGATTTCTTGAAACATTTCTTTTTTTTCTTTCATCTTATTTCTCCCCTTTTATATACATATTTATGTTATCCATATATATAATTCGGAGGTATATGCGTTTTTGTGTCCGTCATTTTAAAAAAATATAAAAAAACTTTAATCCGAAACTAAAGGATTAGCTTAACATAATGTCTCACCATTTTTATTGTAAAATAAATATTGCTTCCCCTCAGAAAATACAACACTTACACTAACTATTGAGATACATAGAAACCAAATAAAGGCTATGTTTCTCCTTCCTTTCGGATCATAAAAAACAGGTTTTTCTTTATCTTTCTCTTTTTGAATGTTTTTCTCCATTATATTTTTCACATACTCCTTCTTAATAGAACTATAGAATATTAAAGTGCAACTTTAATCAGTGGGGGTTTTGTTCATCCCCCCACTAATCATCAGCCCTCACCAATCGGGCTGCCCAGCAAATAGCGGAATAAATCCTTTTAGCTTTGAAGTGAATCTCTCACTTCCATATTCTATTGATTCTTCTTTTCATTCCCTTGCTGGTGGCCCCTATTTTCTTGTTGAGACCCCCTACCATTGTTCCCTTGCTCGTTTCCGTCATTTTCTTTCTGGGATCCTCTTCCATTGTTCCCTTGCCCATTTCCATTATTCCCTTGTTGAGATCCTCTTCCATTGTTCCCTTGCTGATTCCCATTATTTCCTTGTTGAGGATTTCTTCCATTGTTCCCTTGCCCATTTCCATTATTCCCTTGTTGAGACCCTCTTCCATTGTTCTCTTGCTCATTTCCATTATTTCCTTGTTGAGACCCTCTTCCATTGTCCCCTTGCCCATTTCCATTATTCCCCTGTTGAGATCCTCTTCCGTTGTTCCCTTGCTTGTTTCCATTATTCCCTTGTTGTGATCCTCTTCCATTGTTCCCTTGCCCATTTCCATTATTTCCTTGTTGTGATCCTCTTCCGTTGTTCCCTTGCCCATTTCCATTATTCCCTTGTTGTGATCCTCTTCCGTTGTTCTCTTGCTGTTTTCCATTATTTCCTTGTTGAGATTCTCTACTGTTATTCTCCTGTTGATTCCCTCTATTTTCTTGCTGAGATCCTCTTCCATTGTTTTCTTTTATTTGCTTCGATGGCTGTTCCTCTGTTTTCTTTTGTTCTTTCTGCTCTTGCTTTTCATATTTTTTTTCTTTTACAGGAGACAAATCCAGTGTTGCATCAGGAGATGACTCCGGGTGTGATTGCACCTCTTCTTCGTTTTCCACCGGATTAGACGGAGTGACAGGAGGCGTAAGTGATTTGTTCTTCTCATTCTCTTGCTTTATATAAACACCTGTGCCAATTCCAGCTTTTCTAGCATTCTCTCGTATTTGCATTGTGCTACTTTGATATTCAACTGTAATATGTTTTAGCTCATATTCTTTCTTTAATTCTTTCATTGCCTTTTCCAAAAGTGGTTCTAGTGCCTTGTCCTTTGCAACAGCTGTTAGCATAACTTGCTTATCATTCGTTAAATACTTATCCTCTTGACTTTGCTTTATAATAGTACGTATTACTTCTTGTAATTGTTTATTTTCCCATTGCTTCAATTCTTTTAAAATACGCCTTCCATCATCATTACAAGCCTGCAAATCTATAACACGAAAATCCTTTGTTACGCTCACCTCTAAACTTGGATTTATATCAACTGAGACGTAAGCAAATACTTTTTCTTCTGGTTGGTTGTAGAAAAACAGCACTGCAAATAGAAAACAAGCAACAAGTATTGATGCAGGCTTTAAAAAGGAAGGAATCGAAAAATGCGATGCTTTTTGTTCTTGCTCATCAAACGAGATTTCCTCCCCGATTATGCAAGAATCCCCTTTTCTTTTACACGTAATAAACTCTCCATTTGGTGTTAAAACAACTACGCTATGCTTTTTTATATCCATCACAATTCCTTTATTCATCATGCTTTTCCCCTCTTATGTAATCCAGAATATATGTATAGTTGTTTGCAAAAATAATACACATTGCAATAATGTATTTTCTATGTCGTTCCAACGTTTTACGACTTACCCTAACACGCGGTTCAATCTGTTTAAGCGGTAACTTTTTCTTTCGGAACAGCTCTTCCATCATTTCCTCTTCTTTTATAATTATTTTCACAATTTCTATTAAGTGCTCACGTGTATCACGATGCTTAGGAGATTCTTTAGCAAGCTCTGAGAATGTGATTTTAAACTCAGCTAGCACACTTTGAAAATGAAGAATTTCCTCCTTACGGTTACTATTTTCCATCTCTTTCATATACTCCGTAAGCGACACTTGCATTTCTAACATTTCCTCTTGCTCATCTTCTTTTAAAAAGACAAAGTTATGTTTAGACTCCTTACGTATATAGTCAATTACATCTCTTTTTATAAGAAGATCAGCAAACGCTAAAAAGGATTTTCCTTTTGTATAGGAATACTGTTCAATTGCTTCGTTAAAAGCAAACAATCCAATGCTATATTCATCATCCTGTTCTGTAATATATCGACGGCAGACAGATGAGATTGATTTTCTAATAAAAGGCTGATACTGTACGATAAACGCTTCTTTGTCTTCTTCGTTGTTTTGTATGTTACATACGATATCTTCTATTTTCGGTTTTCTTAAGATCTTCATTACTAAACTCAACACTTGTAATCTCCCAGCCTCCTTCAAATAGCAAAATGGCCACTACACAAGTGACCATTTAACCAGATTTTCTTGGTACTTTTCTTCGGTCTTGTTTTCTTGCTGTTAGTTATATTTTTCGAGTCTAACTTTTCCCAACGTTTTCTTAATAATTTTCCTTTTCTCTCGGCACTAAAGTTAAGTTTGTATTTTTATCTACTTTCTTATTTTCTACCGTTCGTTTTGCTTATTCTCTTTCTATTTTATCTGCAATTCTTGAATAACTCTTCTCTATATAATTGGTAATTTCATCCTTCCATTTTGGATGCCACTTAATCTAGTAATTTTATTAATACTTCTATATTCTTTCATAGTCATTTTTCTTCTATTTATTTTTTTCACTATACATATTCGGAGGAGTACAAAGTTTTATGGGGGTCAAAAAATATTTTCATAAAAAAATACATATTTATTTCAAAAATAAAAACCATCAATTTGAAAAAGGGTAATCAAATTGATGGTTTTCTTATAATATCTATTAAATTAAGTTGGATTCTCATTATATCTAAAAAAGCACTAACTATTTTCTACCGGTTTTCTCCATTTTTATCTTTCTTGGTTATCATAATATGTCTTATCTGCGTATTTTCTATCATTTCCTTTTAGATAAGCTAAAATTACTTTTGGATTTTTAAGTAAAGTCCAGTCTCCATATGTATCAAATCTTCTGCATGAAGTTATCATTCCATTTTTAATAGTACCGAATTTCTTATTATTTTTCTTTCCCCATTCTTTTAACCGTTTAGCGAAATCTGCATCTTCTGCCATAAGCATGTTTTCATTAAATCCGTTGATTGCCATAAAGTCTTTTCTATAGCACCAAAAAATCCCTACAGATATAGCTCCGTACTTAAAAAGTAAGGGGATGATTATTAACATTGCGGAGAGAAATATTCCTAAAGATATTCTTTCAAACTTTCCATTTACCCCACCACCAATGTATTTACCTGAAGCTAAATATTTATCTACATTAGACAACATAGACTCTGTCATTATGGTATCAGCGTCTATAGTGACGATTATTTCTCCATTAGCTATTTTAGCCCCTGCATTTCGAATTTTAGATAAGTTTTTATCGTTATTTTTCAATGTAACACAATTATAAGATTTTGCTATTTCCTCTGTTTTATCTGTGCAACGATTTAAAACAACTATAACTTCCGTTTGCTCTTTATATGCCTCTGATGCCTTTGCAATTGAATCTAAACATTTTCTAATGTACTTTTCTTCATTGTGTGCAGGAATTATAATAGAAAACTTCACATCTTTTTTCAAATTGACTCCTGAAGATTTGTTTGTCTCAGTCATAATATCCCCCTTATTTTATAAGGTAAATATCTGTTATACATAAAGTATATTAAAATTCAATAAATTATATTATAGGAACTGCAGGTAAACTATTACTTGAGTATTAAAAAACAAAAACGTTATTCTTTCTAAACAAGCAAAATTACTAGAAAGAATAACGTTTTTATTAGTTACATTAATATTTTATTCGTTGCTTTATTTTTTCAAAACGAGCATGTATAATTTTTCTGATATCTGGATGATTCTTATATAAAGTAACAGTATACATGATGGAAGATGCAAGAATAGTAGACCATATTAACCAATCTCTAGCATGAGAAAGAACTTTAATTATTTCACTCGTAAATTGTTCCTGTCCGTCATGAAATGTATAGCTCAGTAGTTACCTTATTTTTCAAAAAGACATTCTGATTATTTCTTTTTCACTTCTTCTACAAATTCCCATGTTTCTCCGTTATCTTTTGATTGATAAAGTGCACTACTATCGCCATTGTAGTCTCCATCTGCCCCTTGTCCAACTAACATATTAAAAACCCCATCTTTCTCATATGGCATACTAGGAGAATCAAAAGGACTTATTGTGGACTGTGTATGATCTAATTTCACTTCATGCGGCGGATATTCTACCTTTTTGAAAGATACTCCCCCATCATCTGTGCGATATAACTCTCCTTCATTACCAGAAGGCCTAATTGCTCCTAAAAACCCAAGTTTATCATTTATAAAAATGATTCCTGATACACTACCAATCCCCCCATTAAATGGGTCTGGATTGATAACCTCCCATGTTTTCCCTTCATCACTGGTCTTGCTTAATGAATAAAAAGCGCTCCCTAATGCTTTATCTGTCATATTTAGTTTATAACCAACTTCTTTCGATAGGAAAAACTGTTCTTTTTCATTCTTTAAATCTTGTTGTTCCTTCTCTTTAAGCATATCTTCTTTTGGAGGCGTCTTTGATTTACTCCAACTTGCGTCACTTATTAAATTATATCTAGCAGGGACTAGCTCTTTCTCTTTTCCAGGGACAAATATAGATACAGTATATCCAATGATATCAGAAGCTGCTTCTTTAACACTCTGCCTCTTACCATCCTCAGTAATATTAATAATTCCCTCTGTATTGGATCCCCAATTTCTTTTTCCATAATAAATCAACCCATACTTACTTTCATTCCATTTTTTGACCGTTTGCTTAACTGGGATCGCCTTAACCGTTTTAATTAAAGGTTCTACTAATTTATCATCATTATAATCAGGCTTTGCATATCCATCTCGTATTATAGTAATATCTTCTGATTTCTCCTTATTATAAGAGATTAAATAAGTTTCTTCTTTCCCATCAACATTTTTCCCATAAACAAATGTATCAAACGCTGTGATTGTTCCATCTGAATGAAATGTAAGATCAAAATCAGTTGCCATATACAATTTCTTTGGCAAAGGATATTTTTTATTTATATCTTCAAAAATACCTTCTACTCCAGATTTATATATATTATTATGTTTAAGTTTAACTGACCTTTCATGTTTTAACTTTTCTATAAACCATGCCAATTTGCCATTGTAATTTATTGCACTTTTATAAATCTGCATCCCATAAAATGATGTAATTGCAACAATAATGATAATAGAAATGGATCTCCATGCTATTGAATTTGTTAATTTTTTAGATTCATATTCTCTATTTTTTATCACCCGCATTGTAGTAAATGTAGTTATGGATATAAAAAGTACTATACACAATAACAAAATGTAAATATTATAATTCATTCTTCCGTACTTACAGTATAAGGCCAACTCATAGCAAAAGATCCCGTATACAATTATTAGTATTGGATTTGTTACTAATGACAGAAGTATCCTTTTTGTATTTTCTCTAAATATAGAAACCACTCCTAATTATATGAATTACTGATATTAAGTATACTTTATGAATATTCACCATTCTTATCATCGGATTTATACACATTCAAATAATATTTTCCTTGTTTCGCTACGAGTTTTCCCTTTATAGTATTTCCTTCATCTTTACCACAAGCTACGTAATTTTACATGTCTAATTCATGATAAAGTACCCATGTCATCCCAATATTTTGTTCATTTATCACAGAAATAACTACTTCTTTCAGAACTATAACATCAAACGTTTAAACATCTGTCTGATCAGGAGTACTCAGATTCCCTTTTACAAGCGTATTGGAAGTCCTTCTCCTCTTCGAGGGATCCACCTGTTTGCGGTTCTTGTTTTACAGTAACATTTGTTTGTTCTTTACTTTCTTTTCCTCTACTATCTTCCACTGTTAGTTCCACATTATATGTTCCTTTTTCTCCATATACGTGGGTAGGATTCGCTTCTGTACTTGTTGTACCATCACTATAAAATTTAATTTCTTCATTAAAAAGCATTTTTAATTTTTTTATATACTCTTACTGTCGACGTTCAAAAGCTAAACGTACTGCAAGACCTGTCAATACACTTGCCATAAGCCAACGCTGGACTCGCAGCCACGTTGGACGTGTGCCAAACCATTTCGCAATTTTACTTGCTGTGCATACAATTAGAAGGTTAACTATAAAGCTAACAGTGATTTGCGTAAGGCCCAAAACTGCACCTTGAAAAAGCAACGATCCCTTCTCTGGATCTTCAAATTGAGGTAAAAGTGATACATACAAAATAGCAATCTTTGGATTCAGAAGATTAGTCATTAGTCCCATTAAAAATAATTTCCGTGGTGGTTCATTAGAAATCGTACGAGGTTCCATAATAGATATAGCACCCGGTTTAATCGAATTCCAAGCTAGCCAGAGTAAGTAAGCAGCACCTGCCCACTTTACTGCTTCATATACAGCGGGAACCGCAAGGAATAGAACTGTAAGTCCAAACATAGTTGCGATTATATAGATTACAAATCCGAGCATGATGCTCAATAAAGAAATAAATCCCGCCATACGTCCCTCCGTAATGGAACGGGAAATGAGATAAATCATATTAGGCCCAGGTGAACAAACCATGCTAAGCGAAACAATTGCAAAAGCTATCAAGGTACTCAAGCTGACCATAAACCTTCCCCCTTTATGTTACATAAAATTTCCTATTATACATTTTATCATGATTGGGGAGAGAAAAAATTAATATAAACCGATGCAGCTAAGTAATATTATCGGATCGAATATAGTGTAATCACATATTTCTCATTCTCTTAAGTAAGGACTAAAAATAACCTATCCATAGAGCTACTAAAACCACTACGAATAAAGCAAAGCAACATGTAATATTTCGAATCCACTTTTGTATATCACCAAAATACCTTTCTATAAATATAGCGTTGATAGTAAGCATAAGAAATAAAACAATGTAAGTAAAAGCACCCAATTTATCGTTAAACTTCTTATTTGTAAATGTACTTACATGAAGGAATAGAAAAACAAACGTTACTATGAATAGCTCAAATAGCCTTTTTTTATTCACCCCACCACCACCTTACAGTAATTCCCTTTCATTCCATTTTATCAGAACATACTGTGTAGCAGCACATGAATATTATATTCATGTTAAAAAGGCCAACAATCCAAGATTGTTAGCCTCTACTTCCCCTATTCGTATCTTTTATCACTTTACTTCCTAACAACTGGAATCCACATTTCACCAAACACTAAGCCGTTTCTTTTCCCCATCTCAACCGTCGTATTTGGTCCACCAACATAAGCAAACTCATTTGCATCTGGTAAAGCTTGACCGAAGGCGATGCCAGTCAACTTATTACTTAACTCTTCAGCTGTTTTGTCTTCCCCTTTTACTACTAAGTATTCTCCCCTCGGAAACTGAATTACTCTAGATTCTTCTTCTATTTGTGCTTCTGTCATGACACCCGCATAATACATCATTTTGTTATTCACCGCTTCGCTCACAGAAAAAATGTATTCATTTGTCGCTAAAGCTTTTAAAGTGTCCAGCCTTCCATCTTCTTTAACAGCCGACCAAAAGGCTTCCTTTTCTTTATTTATTCCAGCAAAGTCTGTATATTCACTCTTAATTTCAGTTCCAATACCTAACACAATAAAGCTATCTTTTTCTTCTATAGTATAATTTTTCATATGCAAAACCTGCCTCTTTTTTTATTAATCAAACGATTTATCTTTTCATCTGATACGTTTATAATATCTTTAAACCATGTCAAAAAATGATACTGTTTAGGAGACCAACATGAAAAAAGTTGAACGGATCAATACAATTATGCGATATATCAACAACCGCTCCCACTTTACAATTTCTGAAATCATACGAGAATTTAACATATCAAGATCGACAGCTATTAGAGACATTAGAGAAATTGAAGCTATGGGAATGCCACTTGTCGCTGAAGTTGGGAGAACGGGTGGATATTTTGTTATGCATAATTCTATCCTGCCCGTTGTTCGCTTTACTGATAATGAAGTGAAAGCTCTTTTTATTGCCTTTATGGCTACGAGGAATCAACAACTTCCCTACCTAAAGAGTCATCAATCTTTAGCCGAAAAACTACTAGGACTCATCTCAGAAACCCAGCAGGATGACCTTGTTCTTTTAAATCAACTCTTGCTGTTCCAAGGAACTAATCCTCATAATCCCGATCTACTTGAGCTTTCTGATCTCCCCCATCCTATGTTAGAAAAACTCATTCAAATCCTTCTTTTGGATAACCATTTATTGATTACCATTAAAAAAGATGAAGAAATTAAGTCTTATCCAATTTATCTATTACACCTTTATCAAGAAAAAAGCCATTGGATTATTGAAGGATTTGACTTAAAAGAAGAAAAGAAGTTAATGTTTCCTGTCGATGATCTCATCAATATCGAACCATACACGACGAATAAAAGGCTCAATAAGAAAAAGATTTTAGAAAAACTAAGTAAGAAGGCTGAAGCAATTAACCTTGTACTTGAACTTGGTCCGACAGCAATTGCCCAGTTCAAAAAATACCATCCTTTAAAAATTTCAATATCTTATACTAATCCTTACCAATCCACAGCCATTTTAAAAACTTTTATCAATGTTAACAATCCCGATGAAGTGACGGAAATAATAAATTGGCTGCTTTTTCTAGGGAAGGATATTACAATTAGGGAAATGCCTGAAGAAATATTAAAAGATTTACAAGAGCGATTATGTTTATATTCCCCATAAGCAGTGATCAGTTAAACCTCAAAATATTGAGTTTAAGCGCTCACTACTGAACGAGGCTTCTATGAATAATACAACAAAAAAGGTATGAACTAACTTTTAGTTCATACCTTTTATATTAGAGTTTTCTATAAACACATTAAATTGCTTGTTTAAGATTTGAATGTGGATTTGGTCCATACTTATTCTCACCTTCATCACTTTCAATGATACAAAACACAAGTAGAACCGCTCCTCCAAATGGCACCAAATTTAATAGCTGCCACCATCCTGTTTTTCCACTATCATGTAATCGACGAGCTTCCACTGCCAGAGTAGGAACGATAAAAATTGTTATATATAGCAAGGTAATATTGGCTCTTAAGTAAAAGGCAGACGAAGAATAAGAGGCCAAATATATTAATGACCAAAACGTAACCTTATTAAATAAAGTAAAAATCCAGTACTCTTTTCTCGTAGCTCTCCCACTAAATTTCGCATAGTTTTTGAGAGTATATAAATACCATTTCATTTGAACCTCTCCCTTTTTCATCCCCTAAACGATTAATTTATACATTATATACCTTATAAGTATAAATATAACACACCACAACGATAACCTCTATATTCACACGGAATATTCTGTTTATTAACAAGTCATTTTAGTTAAGTGTTAACATACCATATTTCCAGGCACGTGTATTCGATTTATTATTCTCCTATTTACTTTAAAACTACTACAATTAAGCGAAGTATGAATGAATTATTAAAGCACGGAAAATCTTCCCGTGCTTTTTCAAAAAAATATATTATTCCGGATGATTTCATTCACTTACCCTAGCTGACGTTTAAATGCTTTACTAGCAAAGAAGTAAGCAATAACCATAATTCCGACGCACCAAGCGAGCGCAATCCAAATATCGTTTCCAACAGTTCCTTCATATAAAAGAGCACGAATCGCATTCACGATTGAAGTTACAGGCTGATTCTCTGCAAACACACGAACAATTTTTGGCATCGTTTCGGTAGGTACGAAGGCTGAACTAATAAATGGAAGAAAAACTAGTGGGTACGAGTAGGCTGTCGCCCCTTCCATAGACTTTGCCGTCAGCCCTGGAATGATAGCCAACCATGTTAGCGCTAACGTAAACATTCCTAGTATCCCAGCTACTGCAAGCCAATCTAGAATATTCGCACTGGAACGGAAACCCATTAAGAGCGCAACAAGAATAACTACAACGATAGTAAGTACATTAGCAACAAGAGAGGTTAAAACATGAGCCCACAATATCGATGAACGCTTAATAGGCATCGTAATGAAACGTGCCATCAGCCCACTCTTTACATCCGTAAAGAGTCGCACGGAAGTGTACGCTACACCGGATGCGATAGCCATTAGCAAAATTCCCGGCAATAAATAATTGACGTAGTTATCTGTTCCTGTCTGTATAGCCCCACCAAATACGTATACAAACAATAGCATCATCATAATCGGTGTAATCGCTACCGTAATAATTGTATCTGGACTACGCATAATATTGCGCATTAAGCGCCCAAGTAATACCCCTGTTTTGCTTTTCATTTACATCTCCTCCTTTTTGCCAATGATCGCAAGGAATATTTCTTCCAATGTAGGCTGCTTCTCGATATACTCCACTTTTGCCGGTGGGAACATCTCTTTCAGTTCAGTAAGAGTACCTGTCGTAATAATTTTTCCACCATGCAAAATTGCGATACGATCAGCCAGTTGTTCTGCTTCCTCCAAGTACTGAGTCGTAAGCAAAATAGTTGTACCACTATCAGCAAGTTCCTTGACTGTATCCCACACTTCAATCCGCGCTTCAGGATCGAGTCCAGTCGTTGGTTCGTCAAGAAAAATAACTGCTGGCGCCCCAATCAAACTCATCGCGATATCAAGCCGGCGCTTCATCCCGCCTGAATACTGATCTGCCCTTTGGTTTGCCGCATCAGTCAGGCTAAATCTTGCAAGTAGATTGTCAGCAACTTGAGCGGGACTGGAAACACCACGTAGCCTAGCAATCATTATCAAGTTTTCCCTCCCAGTCAGCATACCGTCTAAAGCTGCGAACTGCCCTGTCAAACTGATACTTTGACGAACATGATTTGGTTGACGCTGTACACCAAATCCGCAAATACTTACTTCACCACTATCTTGCTTCATGAGTGTCGAAAGGATGTTGACCGTTGTCGTCTTTCCCGCTCCATTTGAGCCTAGCAGCGCGAAAATTTCTCCACGCTGCACCTCAAAATCTACCCCTTTTAAAACTTCCTTGTCTTTAAAGGATTTTTTCAAGCCTTTTATAGAAATCGCTGCATGACTCATACTTTTTTCCTCCCTATAAAAATGTTTTGCGGAGATAATTTATTTACCTCTATCTATTTAGTACCACTGATATTCTGTATCACTTAGTACCGAGCTAAAAATATAACTGAATAGCTATGGTGGCAATTCATATGTGTAACCAGCTAATCAGTCGGTATTACTTATTCCATTTATTTTTTTCTCAATTTCTTCATAATACTTTCATTCAAATCTTCACGATACTTGGAGACGTAAGTTTTAGCATTTGCCACTAGTTCGTCAGCAAAGGAAGCCACGTCATCCCCAGTAATGTCAAGCACTTGTCTTCCTTCTGCTGCACCAGCTTCAAACAAATCGATTAATTCATACTGTATGTGTAACATATCCATCCCGTTACCCGCTGAGAAATTCCACATGTAGTTTTGAATTTTCTTAAATACAAATTGGTAGTCCTCTGGCAGAGCCTCAACTCGTGCCATCATCATTTTGTACTCTTTTTTATCACCAATTAACTTTTTAAACATTTCTAACATCTTATTTTCCTCCTTTTTTATAAAACCGAACAAGAAATTCCCAAAGTATCGGCCGGAACATTTTATCTTATGAACCTATTTTGACTTCAAGACGTTAATTTTTGACGATACAAAATCCCATTTTTTCCAAAACAATTCAAGCTCTTGGCGGCCCTCTTCATTTAATGAATAAAACTTACGAGGCGGTCCCATATCTGATGGTTTCTTTTCAATATTCACAAGCTTTTTCTTCTCTAATCGTACAAGGATGGTATACACCGTACCTTCCACAACTTCGGTAAACCCAAGATCATTCAGATGGCGGGTAATCTCATAGCCATACGTTTCACGGCGACTGATGATTTCCAGTACACACCCTTCCAGTGAACCTTTTAGCATTTCAGTTAAATTTTCCATGTCCTGATCCTCCTTTACCCCCTATTCTGTCTGACTTATATTCAGTATCACAGAGTACTAAGGCGAATTTTTTACTGAATAGCTTTTGAGTAAAACCACACTATTCAGTATTACTTATTACAACTACATTGTATGACTAAGTAGTTGTGGATGTCAACTTTATTTTCAAAAAAATTAAAAATCCGCTTTACCCTAACCGGATACAGCCTCCTTTTTTGTTGTAAGGGCCATCAAACTAGTAAAACAGAGCTGATTCAAAGTGTAATTTAAATCAGCTCTGTTTTATTGTTTTTATACCGATATATCTTGTTTTTTCACGATACAAATTGTTTCTCACTACCATTCCCATTGCATATAAAGCATAAAGGCAAGTGCGATCAGAGAAAATTTCCAGAGATTATCCGTACATGATACGAGCCCCTAAAATACAATTCTGTTAGAAATCTGTTCTCTATATTCTCTTTTATTTTATTTCTGATAGTTGATTAGCAACACTATCTAAAAATTTTTCTACCTTTTCTTTTGATGTATCCGGCGCATGATAACCGATCGTAAATGTAAGCCTTCCATTATAAGAGCTTGCTCCCATTGAAAAGAATGGTGCATACATAATAGGTGATGTCATATACCCGTCCTCAGCTTGAATTTCACCAAACTGAATAGATTCATCAGCGATTACTCCCAAATTTGTCAGTAACGGCAATGCCATTCCCATCTGTACAGCCTGTTCATATTGCTGATTAAACATTTCCTTCACTGTAGATAGCTTCATTTCTGCCAGTAACTCCATTCCTGCTGCTGAAGAAAGACCTGGATTTTGAGACTTTATTTTATCCATTGATTGTTTAACTCGAACAAGAGTCTGCTTAAATGTTTCATCGTCTTCCATTTTAATCACTGGCATTTCCATACCGGATAAATTGCAAATAGCACCAGTTGTATTATTAGGCAGATATCGACGTAAATCAATTGTCAAGCCAATCATTTTTTCTGCAGTGCGCGGTTCTGCATACACAGTGAAATGTGATAAAGCTCGGAAGTATGCAGTCATGATTACATCATTCAAGGTAGCCTGTTGAGCTTTTGTCCATTGGGTTAAACGTAGAGTTTGCTCATGGCTCAATCGCCGTACGGACATTTGGGGAAATTTATTTTTGTTAGGTTGAGATGGAAAAGACCATAACGATGCCTGTTGTTCTTGGTTAGGACGATACGCACTTTTTATGTTCGATATTCCAGCGTATTTGAATACATGTAATTGATCTCGACAACTCTCATTTCCCTCATCAAATTCCTTTATAATTTGCTTCTTAGACCATCCCAATGAAAGGTGAGTATATATCGTTCCAAGCAATTTAATATATTCCTTGACTCCTGCACCATCTGAACATAGATGAGACAATTTCACAACTAACATATCTGTTGTAGTGCCCCGTAATAATTTCGTTTGAACCATAGGCCCCTGAATACGATCACCAGGTTCCTTAATAAAATCTATTGCCATTATTTCAAGTTCTTGATTATTTCCTTCTGCAAAAAAGCAAATAGATGAATTAGTGTCAGATGAATGTTCCTCCCAGTAAGGAATATCATTTTCTACAAACCGGCTGTTCAAAACTGGTTGCAATTGCAACGTTATCCTTACTGATTCTTCAAGTATATCCTTTGATATACCTACAGGAAAATAAAGAACTGCATTAATTTGTTGATCTGCAGAATAAAGACCTAATACATAATTCATTCGATCTTGTGGTGTTACTGAATACTTTCTTTTCTCCATAATTCCGTCCCCCTTTAGGACTTTTTGTATAACCCTATTTTCCATATGCTTATAATTTTTCTAGTCATTTTTCTTCAAGAGCTAATAACGCTTATTTTTCGAATTTTTAACGAAATCATCTTCTCCGTATTGGTTTCATTCTTTTTGCAGGTGATATATTCATTATTTTATTGTTATCCACACTGCCTAACCTCACAATAAAACCAAACAAGAATAAATTAAGTTTATATATACGTAAACATTTTATTATAACGTCTATAAATTATCAATACGGCAAATAAATCATTTTTATGTCTGTCAATAAAAAACAATATATTCAAGGGCCACTTCATAATAAAAGATTGATGTGAATGTAAATGTACCCATATCACTTTCAAAATAAGAATGAGAATTTTTTCAACAAAAATAAGCTGCAGTTATTGATTTTACAGTAAAAAAGCCCCTCCATTTTGAAAATGCGCAATCAAAATGAGTAGGGCTATTTCTAATTTAAATTTTATAAAAGAATGATTATCATAAATAATATTTTAATTTTTAGTCTACCTTATTATTTTCAATCCATTTTCCTAATAAATGAATGGATTTTATTCATATAATTTGAGGTGGTATCGTTGGTTTTTAAAAATAGAAAGCTTATTTTCAAATCAAATGAAAAAGAGGTAAAATTATAGATATTCATGTAGAAATTTCGTTTTGGGGATACTTAAAATCTTAAGGTGATGGGCATGTGGTGTTACACTTTAAAAGCTTTATAAAATTATAAAATTTATAGATATAGCAGATTTTCTTTATTAATAATCATTTGTATGTACGTTTACTCACATACATACAAATGATTTATAAAGCTACAATTAAGTGAAAACATCTTTTCCGTTACGATAACATCATAGCCATGTCTTCTGCTGCATTTGTAATTAGTTTTAAACCAAATGTTTCTTGTAATACATCAAGCACGCCAGGTGAAATAAATTCAGGAGCCTTTGGACCGATGCGAATATCTTGAATCCCAAGACTAAATAGCCCGAGTAAAATGGCAACCGCTTTTTGTTCAAACCATGATAGCACAATACTTACTGGCAATTCATTCACTTCACATTGGAAAGCATCAGCTAAAGCAGCCGCTATTTTCACTGTAGAAATTGAATTATTGCACTGTCCTAAATCAATGTAACGCGGAATTTCCGTACCAGGTACAACACCGTAATCCACATCATTAAAGCGGAATTTCCCGCAAGAAGTTGTTAAAATAACCGTTTCTGGCGGAAGTGACGTTGCTAATTCACGATAATATTCTCCGCCTTTTCCCGGTGCATCACAACCCGCGATAACAAAGAAACGCTTTATTTTCCCCTCTTTTACTGCATCAATAATTTCTGGAGCTAATGATAATACTGTATTATGATGAAACCCTGTCACTAACTGTTCATCCGACTCCATATGTATTTCTGGAAGTTCTAGTGCTTTTTGAATTAATGGTGTAAAATCATCATTTTCAATTTTTTGTACACCTTCTAAACCTGCAATGTCATATGAAAAGAATCGATCAGAGTACGAGCCTTTAATTGGCATAACACAGTTCGTTGTAGCTAATATGGCACCAGTAAATTTTTCAAAAAGGCGTCTTTGATCATACCATGCCTTACCGATGTTTCCTTTTAAATGTTTATATTTTTTCAGCTGCGGGTATCCGTGTGCTGGTAGCATTTCAGAATGCGTATAAATATTAATGTCTTTTCCTTCTGTTTGCTTTAATAGTTCTTCTAGTGCAAATAAATTATGACCCGTAACTACAATTGCTTTACCTTCTACACGATTTTGTGTAATTTGTACAGGCTCTGGCACACCAAAATGATTCGTATGTGCCTCATCTAATAATTCCATCACCCGTAAAGCTGATTTCCCCACTTTCATAGCCATATCAATATGCTCTTGTTCGTTAAAGTTAGAATTTGTTAATGTCATATATAAAGCTTCTTGTGTTGTAGCATCTACAAATGCATCCGTATATCCTAGCTGAGCAGCATGTGTGCGATAAGCTGCAATTCCTTTTAGCCCAAACACAATCGTATCTTGTAAACTCACAATCGTTTCATTCTTGCCGCACACACCCATTACTTTACATCCGCCTGCTGGCGTTTGTTCACATTGATAACAAAACATATCATCCCACCCTCTCCCAATCATTCATTACACCTTAAGCATAATACCCATTGAAAAAAAGTGATGTGATATCAATCACAATAATATATAAAGATTTGTGACAGTTCATATTGTTGACATAATATTTTTATTGACACTAAAAAATATGCATTAGTGTACACACATCTTTCGATACTTTTAAATAGCTAATTAATTTGGAGAAATATATACAACGAAAAAAATTTTTGAATCCCATGTACAAATAGTTGCAATTCATCACATATGAAATAGATATAAAAATACGCTCTTCTTTCTATCATTCAATAGAAAGAAGAGCGCATTTGTCATTTTAAGGAACTATCATTTTTTATTAAAGTCTTTATTGTAAACCTTTTTATTTACAATACATTTACATTATCTTAACATTACTTACATTATTTATATGATATATTTATATAGAAGCTACTTAAGAAATTTCATATACATTTTATCTTTATGATCTCTTATCTAATCAATAAAAAGATCATGTTATATTTTTATAACAGGAGTGAATTACGATGACTGAAACTTTAAAAACACTTATAATGCTTGATGCTACTTACGTTGTTATAGCAATTATGACAGTACTAGTATTTGTATACTTGGAATTAAAATCTCAGTAATATATGCTGGCGTAATCGACAGATCCAGCATTTAAATATAGTTAGAAGAAAGAGAGGAGAAAATTATTTCTCCTCTCTTTTGTATTTCTACAATTTCTTATTTTAATAAATCCAATGTATGTAAAAATAATCCTTTGTCCCCTACTTCCCCATGACCAGGCACTACTGCATTTATATTTCTATATCGCTTCAGCACATTCTCAATCGATGTAGACCATTCATTTACATAAGCATCAGCAACGTTTCCTAAATCTTTCGCGGACGTAGATTTCACTAAACAGCCTCCAACTAAAATATTGTATTGCGGTAACCATACGACAATATTATCTTCTGTATGCCCTTTCCCTGGATAAAATGTTTCTACTTTCATATTTCCAAACTTCAAATTTGTAACGGTTTGTAAATCTCCAAGTGGCTCTTCATATCCACTTTTCTTTGCTAGTTCTGCGGTTAATGCTGTACTATGCGCTTTAATTCCTCTTTCTTTCAACGTTTTTATTCCGCCAATTCGATCAGCGTGCGCATGTGTAATAATGACATCCGTTACACGCTTCTGAAACTTCTTTTCTACCATTTCTATTAGTTCCTTCGTTAATTTGTCATCCCAAGAAGAATCAACAAGTACTAACCCTTTAGAAGTATTAAGAACTAGACCGTTCGAAGGAACTGCTTCTCCATTAAAAGAACCTAACTCCGTATGAACCCATACATTCTTGTTTAACTGAGATATTGAAATGGTTCCCGTCTCATTTTTTATTACTGTTTTCTCTACCTTTTGTGATGCTTGTACAGAAGAAATTGTGCTAACAAATTGAATTGTTCCTAGTAAACCTACACATAATCCTACTTTTAACAACGTATTCTTTTTCATGTCATCAACCCTTTCCTTCAAGCCAAATAGTTATTACCTATATTAGACAATTTATCTTCAGTGTTTGTTCCATATAATTGAACACTTTATAATCGCGGCTGATGTAAATACACGCATGGTGCAGTAAAAAAGATCACCCAAATGGATGATCTTTTTTATAATTTATCAACATATTGCTTCGCTTCTAGTAAGGAAAAACCAAAAACTTCTCTTACTCTCTTAACTGCTGTAACTTTTTTGCCTTCTTCTACAAGCTGGCGTAGTTCTTTATTAATTTCAGGTTCTCTTTCTACAATTCCCATTTCTTTCGTAATTAATTGTAATCTATCTTCAATTCTCTTTAAACGCGCATCATTTTTCTTTTCAATTGTAGCTAATTTTTCAGCGATATAAATGAAACCAAAGGCTACTATCGGTATAACCATCCAGAATTCCATAAATATTCCCCCTTACTAACTTTCATTTGTTTTATTTCACTAACTTATCAGCTTTAGTTATTGAAATCATTTATTCCTTACAAGGAAAGGGTAAACTAAAACTTTCTCAAAAATTTGTACTAGACATGATTTCTCCTCAAGGTTGCTCAAAATGGACTGGATTAGGTGTTTTTCTAGATGATTCTAATGAAGAATTACAGATTTATTCACTCGGATGGGGCGTTGGATTTCAATGTATGATGGTTTGTTATCCATACTGCGGGAATGGTGCTGTTATTATGACCAATTCCGATTTAGGTGTTCATCAAATGGAAGGGATCATTGGTGAGGTTGTAAAAACGTTATCCTTATAATGAAAATAAAGAAGCTGTTCCTTCCAGCTTCTTTATCTATATAACATTTTTCGCAACAATTTTTATATGTTCTGGTGCGATAATCTCCGTTATACTTTCTTGGAAATCTTCCCGCAACATTTCTTCCAAATGTTCTAACTGCACTTCAACATGTGTGCATTCTAAATTATGTATATTTAACAGTGCATAATGATCTTTTTTCTTAATTACTAAATATTGATTTTCCTCTGTCACAAGTACAGAACCTAATCGGACTCCTAATAAGCGTTGATCATCAAACTTCATAATTACTTCTCCTTCCCTCATATAAACAAAACTACAATGAAAATAATTACATTTATGAAAAAAAACGCTTATTTAGACTATATCATAATTTACTAAAATAGAAATATCTTTTTCTATTTCAATAAAAATCCCTATTTTTTCATATATTTCGATACAAAAAACTTTCTCAACATTAAATTTGAATTTTCAGTTTTTAATTCCGTAAAAATCTATTATAATAAAGTTAATAAATGTTTGACCTCTCCTAATTCATGTACATATGGATGATCAGTAGTTATCGCTACTGATCTATTTTTTTGATTTCAGAAAGTACATACGCTGCATCCTTTCCTACACCACAAATAAGTGCGGAACCCCTTTGAGATTGCCATGGTAAACCGATATAATACAATCCTTTTACTGGACTGATTCCCTTTATATGATTAGGAAATCCTTTCTCATTCACTGCCTGTTCAATTTCAATCCAATTATAATTTTGAACAAAACCAGTTGACCATAAAGTAAACGCTCCTTCATTCTACCTTCCCAGTCTTTAGCGCCTGTGCCCAGTCATATCTTTCTTGTTGAACAGCCAATCCAGCAGCTTCTTCCCAATTATAAGGAACTGAAATTTGTTCAATTGTCCATTCTCCCAAAACCTTTTCTATCACTACATATTTTGCATGCGGAGTTCCTGATTCCATTTTATGCATAACAGGTAACTCATCTTTGTATGCTGGAAGTCCTACACTTCCTGGATTTATAATGATCTTTCCGTTCGCTAAATAAACAACTCTAGGAATATGTGTATGACCACATACTATTATTTTTTGTTCTATATTTTGGAGTTGATCCATTATATTTTTTTCATTCTTTAATATTGCACCATTCTCATTCATCTCTTCTAACAAATACACTTCATCTGAAGTTGGCGTACCGTGACAACATAACATATCGTCTACAATAAATTGTGAAGGATGTTGTTTTAACCAACCTATATGATAATTTGTTAATTGATTTTGAACAAAAGTTAGTGTAGCAGATTGCTCTTGTATAGGTTCCCAAAGCATGCGATCACAATTGCCTTTAATATGTATCATCTCGCTACTCATTAATATTTCAATTGTCTCTAGAGGCTCTAACGGCCCATACACACTATCTCCTAAATTTATTATCATTTCGACCTTGCGACGTGTAATATCTTTTAATACCGATTTTAAAGCGTGACTATTTCCGTGGATATCTGAAATTATAGCTATTTTCATCTTAATCCCTACTTTAATATATTATTTATAAACATCTGCAGCCAATTCCCTCAAAACTTCTACATTCACTACTTCAAAACAACCATTGTTTTTCTTGATTATATTTTTATCACAAAAGAGATTCAAAGTACGTAATAAATGCCGATAGCTCGTTCCTAACAACTCCGCTATTTCCGTTAAATTCCCACTAAACACAATTCTATTTTCATGCTGAACTGCTCGTTCTCCTGCTGCTAACATGTAACTCGCAAGTCTATTTTCAAGCGGATACAATAAATTAATTGTACTGTTTTTGGAAAGTCGGTTTAATTTATGTGCCAATGATCCGCAAATACATCTTAAAAATTTCGCATCATGAAATAGCTTATTTCTCACCTTTCCTAAAGGTAAACCCACACAATACGAATCTGCCATCACTTGTACGTTTGAAGTGATTCTTTGAGAATGAATTAACTCCACATCTCCAAGTAACTGCAAACTATCGTAAAAACATAATAATACCGATTTCCCGTTACTTAATGTGTTAAACGCTTTCGCTTTTCCTTCAACAAAGAAATATAAATAATCTATCTCTTCATTTTCTCTACAAATAAACTCATTCTTTTTAAAAAATATAAGTTCCATATATGGCTTCATATCATGACTAAAAAATGAATCAATATTATTTTGCTTTATATACTCTGCTAATTTAATAGAATTACATACTTTCTTCATAGTTCCCCACCTTTACAACTCATCCCCATTGTAATCAAAATTTTCTTCTTCCACTATGACATATGTCATAACAATACACAATTTCAGCATGATACAGTCATTACAAATATGAAATATAAAGGGGATATTACATTGTATAACTTTCTTTCTGTCTTTATTGGTGTGCTCATCGCCGTTATGCTTCCATTAAACGGAATTTTATCCGAGTTAATTGGAAAGTATACAGCAAGCGTTGTCATTCACCTTGTCGGTTTAATTGCAGTTATTTTCGTTTTAATCTTAAACAAACATAAAATTCATTTCGATAAAGGTATTCCGCTTTTTTTATATAGCGCTGGAGCGATTGGAGTATTCACTGTTCTTTTTAATAATATAAGTTTCTCCGTCCTTGGTGCCTCTATTACGATCGCATTAAGTTTACTCGGCCAATCCATTGCTTCCATCATTATCGATCATTTCGGCTTATTAGGAATGAAAGTTGCAAAGTTTGAAAAGAAAAAACTAATTGGATTATGTTTCATCTCTTCTGGAATTATAATCATGACAATTTATTAATGGAGGCAAAAATATGTTATATATTACTATCGCTATTTTAGCTGGTGTTTCTATCGTCGTTGCTAGAATTATTAACGCGAATTTAGCAAAGGAAATTGGAAACTGGGAAGGCACGTTTTTCAATTATATTACTGGATTATTTTTCTCTATGTTATTTTTAATTTTCAGTTCAGATTCATTGTATATCCCTATTCATACGTTGCAATCTATTCCTATCGCCGTGTACTTAGGCGGATTAGTAGGCGTTATCGTTATTTCATTATCCAACTATATTACTCCTAAAATATCAGCCTTTTATTTAACATTACTCATCTTTATCGGACAATTATTTGCGGGGACTATTATTGATTTCTTCCTGACAAATGAACTCTCGATCGGGAAAGTTATCGGTGGCATTTTCGTATTAATTGGGCTCACTTACAATTTACTCATAGATCGCCCGATAAAAACTGTGAAGCATAACCAAGTTCAACTATAATACTTTACGCTTACCTATCATATATTAATAGAAAAGCTCTTCACACGAAGTAATAGAGAGGAGAAAATCCTATTAAAAAAATTATTTTATTGCTAGGTAGCGTATTGATTATTTGTGGAATTGTATGGTTTATAAACTCGGGAAAATCTATTCAAGATCTCTATACTGCAAACAAACCGAAAAAGAAAGCTACTATTATTTCAAGCTCGCGAGATCCAAATAAGCCTCCTGTTTTTTTAGGTAAACAGGAAATAAAAGATATACATGTAGAATCAATTAAAACAAAAAAGGATATCTTTCTCACAAAAACAGATGAATTAAAAACGTTTATTAACAGTATGAATACCGCAAAAAAAGGCAAATTAACATTGGATGAAGAAGGATCAGATTTAATAGATTGTGATATGTGGATTACTTTCGAGGATGGAACTTATAAAAAATATTTCATATGGGTAGTTGATCATCACAGCAGCGAAGTGATGATTGCGCAGCAAGATACTCCTGATGATGTAAACCTTACGTACTATCAGTTAAACGAAGATAGTTCACAAAAAGTTTATAATTTATTTAAAAAAATTATTTAAACGAAAAAGTCATGAGCACGCGAACTCATGACTTTTTGCACTATATATATTCCGGGAACACTCTACAACCCTTTTCCTGCTCTATATCATGACCAAAGAAAATAATTGGTTTCTCTTTTTTCACAACTTCTTTTAAACGTTTAATTGAAGATAAAGCTAATTCTGGATCAAATCCTGCGAACGGCACTTCATCTTCAAAATTCTCTTTCGTGTATGATGCATCAATCGTTAATAAAACTGAACCGGATTGCTCCGTCTCAATGAATAGCGACTGATGGCCTGGAGAATGACCTGGCGTATACAATAATTGAACACCTGGTACCACTTCATAATCCCCTTCAATAATTTTGTAGTTCAAATGCGGTAATATACATTCTTTCATATATTCTTCTCTATGAAGTGCTGCCTCATATTCCGTTCGCTGCACAATAATCGGTGTATTTGTAAAAGCACCGTTTCCTCCTGCATGATCAAAATGTAAGTGAGAACTAATAATATATAAAAGGTCGTCCGGCTCATACCCTACACGCTTTAATATATTCACGATTCTATCTTCTTCAGTCATTTTCGGTAAGATCTGTCCTTCAACAAATGTACCGTTAAAAAGCCCTTCATTATTAACTGCACTTTCTGGCATACCTGTGTCTACTAAAATAGGACCTTCTTCCGTCTCCAAAAGATAACACCACACCGGCAAGTTTAATAGTTTCCCCGGTGTTAACGCACTGTTAACAGACGAATGATCCAACATACAACGACCTGCTGGGATGAAACAAAGTTTCTTTACTGTCATTATGTATCCACCTTTACATTTAGTTTTGGATAAAGTAATACATTAAAAAATTCTTCTTTTTAGAAATAAACTCCTTCTAGACTATCAGTGCAGCTTGCATAAAAAAGAGGATATTTTTTTACATAGCAGTATTTCACCAACTATAATATAGAAGTAAAGAATTCTTACTTTAAATGAAACATTAACACCGATTAACGCTGAAAACTTAAAGAAAGCACATGCACTACTTGAAAGCGGGCACACCATTGGGAAAATCGTATTAGAAAAATTTTAATCATGATAGTGACAGATAGTATGTGAAATTATATTAACAATTTTTCGAATATATCTATCATAACGTACAATATATCAACGATTTTTCAAATATATCTATCACAAATCAAATTATATCAACGATTCGACAAGTTATATCAATTTATCAACAAATAACAACAATAAGAAAAGGCTGTTCCAGATGAACAGCCTCTTCTTTATTTACTTGAAATTTCTTTATTATTTTGAACGTCTAACGGAGCCCGCTTTCCTATTCCGAAAGCATAGAAACTAATTGTAACGATAGCTAAGAAAATGATACCTACAACTAGTGAAATGCGCGTATCATCGTTAAACCACATTCCGATTAATACCATAATTAAAAAGGCAATTGTTAAATAGTTTGTAACAGGAGCAAATGGCATTTTGAACGGATGATCTTTCATCTCTGCTCCCTTTTCTTTCCTAAAACGGATTTGACTAATTAAAATGACGAACCATGGTACCATACCAGGAAGTACACTCGCACTATATACATATACGAATAAGTTTTTCGGTGCGATGTAACTTAAAACAACACCAACCGCCAGACCGATAATTACGCCAACTGTACCAAATAAAGGTACACCATTTCCAGAAAGTTTCGTGAAATATTTCGGTGCTTGTCCATTTACACCTAACGTATAAAGCATACGACCAGCACTATAAATACCACTATTACAACCAGACATTGCTGCTGTAATAACAACGAAGTTAATAAGGCCAGCTGCTGCCGTAATACCAACCTTCGCAAAAGTTGCTACGAACGGGCTACCAATTGTACTTAATTGATCCCACGGATACACAGTTACAATAACGAAAATAGCACCGATGTAGAAAATTAAAATACGCCAAATTGTACTTTGAATCGCTCTTGTAAGTGTCTTCTTTGGATCCTTCGCTTCACCAGCAGTAATACCGATTAATTCCACACCTTGATACGCTCCAACTACAAGTGATAATGCAAAGAAGAATCCTGAAAAACCACCTGTAAAGAAACCGCCATTTGACCAAAGATTAGATATGCCAATCGCTTCTCCGCCGTTACCAATTCCGAAGAAAATAAGGCCAAATCCTGCAATAATCATTAATAGAATCGTAACGATTTTAATCATCGCAAACCAAAATTCAAATTCACCAAATGACTTAACAGAAATTAAGTTAGCTGCACCAAGAATAACCATTGCAATTATACCTGGTATCCAAGCTGGTAAATCCGGGAACCAATATTGCATATACGCTCCAACCGCGATAATTTCTGACATCCCAACGATAACCCACTGGAACCAGTTACTCCACGCTGTCATATAACCAGCTAGTGGATGAATATACTTATGACCGAATGTCGCAAATGAGCCTGTACTTGGCTCCATATACAACATTTCTCCCATGGCACGCATGATGAAGAAGATGAAAATACCTGCAATTGCATAAGCAAGCATTACTGACGGACCTGTCCATTTAATTGTGCTGGCTGATCCCATAAACAAACCAACACCAATCGTTCCGCCTAAAGCAATCATTTGAATATGACGTGCTTCTAAACCTCTTTTCAATTCTTTGTTTGCCACTTCACTTCCCCCTCTTAGATGATTCATAGCCGCATTTTAACACAAGATGCTTTCCCCTAACTCCTTTCGGCCCTGAAAATGATGAAGCAAACGTCATTTTACACTAGCTTTAAAGCTATCCTAAAATCGTTTTGTGCTCCTAATAAAATTCTCAAAACCTTTCATCTTCCAATATTCTATAAATCTTAAAATTACTTACCTTATATTAATTCATTAATCTGAAAAATTCAATTATTTTTTCAATAAATTATTATACATAAGTCTGATTAATTTTTAACTAAATTAACAATAAAATACATCTATTCAATATGATTCCGGCATGTATATTATTACAATATAAATAACCGAGGAGATGCTATCTTCCTCGGTTTCATATCTCAAATACTTCAACCTTTATAGTTGATAACGTAATTTCCCACACATTCGATTCATATACCAATAAGAAATTTAATATATTAATAAACTACTAACTTCTTTACCCCAGCCAAATTTTGAGGCAGAAACCTTTCTGCCTCAAAACAACGGGATAAAATATAAAAGAGTCTCATTAAAAAATGAGACTCTTTTACATTTTCATATTTAAATCGATTTCGAAGTTTGCTTACCAAAGATAAATACCCTAGTAAACACTGCCATTATAACTACAATAACTAGAAAATAAAGTGGCATCACCAGTAACGAGCCCGTATGCAATTGACTCATTCCCCAAATTGTCATCGTTACAATTACATAGTATCCTAAGCTAAACAACGCTCCAGCTGTACCAATGACATCTTGAAAATCTACTAACGCTAAACTTAAACAATTAGGTAACGCTACTCCAATTCCTAATAGCAATATAAACATCGCTATTAAAAATACAACCATATATATTACATTCGGATTTGATCCCACAAACGTAATAACAGATAAAAAGATAGCTCCTCCTGTCATTACGAGACAACTGATATATATAATTTTCTCTGGTTTATAAGTAGCAAGTAAACGTTTTGAAATTTTCGCTCCAACAATAGAAGCAGACGCTACAACAATTCCTAGAAATCCATACATACTAGGCGATAATTGAAAATATTCAATAAAGATAAACGGCGCTTCTGCGTAATAGCTAAATAAAACACCATTTGCTCCTCCAATTAACAACCCATATGTTACCACTTTCGGATTTGTAATTAACCTCTTCAAGACTGAAAATACATTTATTTTATTCGTTACTGAGCCCGTTTTTGTTTCAGGAAGAGAAACAAACGTATACAGAAAAATACCGATACTCATAACTACTAAACTTAAAAATACTATTTTAAATCCAAACATTTGATCAAGAAAGCCACCAATTAACGGTCCTATCGCTGGTGTAAAAGCAATGACTGCCGAGATTTGAGCAAACATAACATGCCTCTTATGCCCTTCTACACTTTCACGAAGAATCGTTTGCGTCACAACTGATCCTGCACTTGCTCCAAACGCTTGAATAAAACGACTTACCAATAAAACTTCAATGGAATTTGCAATAAAGCACAAGAAACTCCCAGCGCCGTATACAACAATTCCAAATAACATTGCCCAGCGACGGCCAATTATATCTGATAGCCATCCAATAAAAAATACACCTAAAGCAAATCCAGCAAAATACACACTAAGCGTTAACTGCACCTCATTATTACTTACATGTAACGCCTTTGAAATGTCCGGTAAAGACGGTGTGTAAATCGTTTCACTAATTTGCGGAAATGCGACAAGAATAATCATTAACAAAAGTGATGGTACTGAGACTTTTTTCATTTTTCATACCCTCCTATAACTTTGAAAATCTCAGAAGTAAAAAGACTTTCCTAAGCTACGGAACAGGAGGGGCCATTATAGAAATCCGGTCATAAAACAACAAAGAAAACACCTCAATTACGTATGCTAATACTTATAGGAGGGTAATATTAACATCGATTTTTAAATATACTTTTTCAATTATATTACATATTACTTTTATTTTTCTAGTATTATCATTTCGAATGCTCTTTTTATATTAGTGAACAAATAATACACGCCATAAAAAATAACAACTTGATATGAACTCCTTATTATGGAATAATTAGAAATAGTTTGAATTAATGAACCTGATTATAAAATGATAGACTCATATATTCCTAATGTCATAAAGTTGAACAAGTAGGAGGACTTTCGTAATGATTGAAATTTTAAGGACAGTATTAAACTTCCTAATTTCTCTATTCTCAGGAGAATTACCCTTTGTGTATTATGTATGGATTATTACCCTATTCCTAATTCAAATAATCCAATCTACTCTGAACTATAAGCTTTTTAACAAGAAAAACAATTTCAGCACTTATATATCGGAAGGATTACTTGCTTTTATTATTTTATTGTTTGGAGGAATATTAGTATCTAAGTTACTTGCTTACATAATAGACGATTCTACTATTAGTATGACGAATTTAACACATTATTTTGTTTCTCTTATCATATTAACTATATTTGTTGTAATAACCTGTGTTAAAGACTTTATAGAAACATCTATAAAGAATAAAAATACCTCTCTTTTTAGCTTTTTAGTAATTTCCTTCATAACAAGTATACTTTCATTCAAGTTTTTATCACCTTTAATTGAAGGTTCTTTTTCTCTTTCTAAATCTTTTATAACTACTTTAATCATTCTAGTAACTATATCAATCCCTCTATTAATTTCCTTAGAGGATAAGTATGCAGACGAAAAGGAAACGGAAAATTTATAGATTCTCATTTACATAAAAGAAAGAGGGAGTTCCCCTCTTTCTTTTATATCGTCCTATTTCACAAGACTAAATCATTCCTTTTAATATTAATCCTAAAACTGACATTATTATCGCGCTAATAATAATTCGCAAAATCCAAGTAGTGTTTGTACTTATTTTTTCTAATTGCTTATTGATTGTTGCTATGTCTTTCTCATTAATAGTGGTACGCGTTTCTAAATTTCGAATGTCTCTCATAATTTCTTTTTGCTCCGCCTTGAGATTGTCAATTTTAGCGTAAACATCTTCCATATATTCACACCCTCTGTTCATCTTAATAGAAAAATCTATATATATTATGAGACAACCCTCTTATCTGTGAATACGTTGCGTATATCCGCGTACCAAATTTTTTGTACAATCTAATTGAATTACTCACACGTTTCCATTCTTCTATTTATAAATTAGCGTTGAGATACATTAAAATTAGAAAAGGAATCCCTTGTTTATTTAACAACAAACAAGGTGCAATCCACCATTCGGGAGCACCTACGATAATTTCTATTGTTTTCATATTTACAACTCCATATAATCAGTATGATTTTCTGAAGAAGCCAATTTTTGAACTGCTTAAAGTATACTAATATGAATACGAAATAGCTGTATTGATAAACTCTCTAGAACAATAAATATACTGGCTGAAACGGATCTATATCCAATATTTTTTCCAGTAACATGAATGGTTATTTCTGATAAATGCGTTTGTACATCATTGTTTTCAAAAATTTCATCCTCAACCTTTACAATATCTGCTTCACAATCTACTTCTTTAAAAGTTTTCAATAATTTTGTTTCCAATAAACTACAATCAAAGCTCTCATCTTTTATTACGGCAAATTTAACCTTCATATCGATTTCCCCATTTTTAACAAACTAAAATCACTAAATCAATATAAATATATATTATTCTATTAAATAATTCAAAATATACGCTTCTTATATACATTATTAAAAATAAGTTCTAAAGAATTAAATGAAAAAAGAAATTACATATACAAATCCCCTCTTTCAACCAATCAATATAGAATTCCCTTATGCCCAATGATTAAAATCTTTTCATATTAAAGCCGTAGATTCTAAGGACTTTTTGTTTTTATATTGATAAGTCATTTCTTGAATTTTGTATCATCGGAATTAATAATATAGTAAAACAAATTAAATATTAGGCGTTCAACTAATCTTTCATATAATTCGTCTCTTAATTATTTTGCTCATTGCGCTTTTTTATTTTCCTCACTATTTCAACTAAACTTTGTGTAATAATACATATTTCAAATACATTATTTCCTTTCACTCATACTTTTATCATTGAGTTTTTATTCACAAATTCGTAACACATATATATGAGTTATCATGCTAAAATTAGTTTATTCACAAGAAGAAGTTCTTCTTAATAAATCAATCATTTTTAATACCCTGTTTAAAGCCTTGCCCCCCTGCAAGGTTTTTTCCTATTTAAATAGAGTAGTAGTTTTCGTTATGCTTCTCTCCCCCTTGTTCCTTACCCTACAAATAATACTTCATATTTATTTTAATTTTTCAGCATCCGTACTCGCTCTGTTCGAGAGCTCTTTACCAAATATTCAATCTAATGATAAGATTGACCAAATTAATATTTTCGTCCATAACTGTATCAAAAAGTACACTAAAGAAAAAATAGCACTCTCACAATTAAGTAAACGCGAGCTTTTTCTTCTATCTACTTACTATTTAAGGTTAATAGTGATATAACCAGATTTAAAAATTCGACTTAAATTCATTGATGAATGGAGAGGTTTATATGAAATTGAAAGACAAAGTAGCAATCATAACTGGTGGTGCAAGTGGAATTGGCGAATCTACTGTTCGTCTTTTTATCGAAGAAGGTGCAAAAGTAGTTATTGCTGACTTTTCTGAACGTGGAAAAGAACTATCAGATGAATTGAATGCACATGGATATAATACGTTATTTATTAAAACTGATGTAACAAAAGAGGCAGATATTAAACAGCTAATTCATGAGACAGTAAGTACATACGGTAAATTAGATATTATGTATGCCAATGCCGGCGTTGCTGATGATGCACCAGCAAACGAATTATCCTATGAAAAGTGGAAAAGAACTATTGATATTAATTTGTCTGGGGTATTCCTTTCTGATAAATATTCGATTGAACAATTCCTTAAACAAGGTACAGGTGGTGTCATCGTTAACGCTGGTTCGATTCATAGTTTTGTTTCATTACCTACCCCAACAGCATACTCCTCTGCAAAAGGTGGTGTGAAACTATTAACTCAAAATTTATGTACTGCCTACGCTAAATATGGAATACGTATTAATGCGGTGTGCCCCGGTTATATTGACACCCCTTTACTTGGTAGTGTTAATCCTGAACAGAAAGAATATTTAGCTTCACTTCATCCACAAGGCAGACTTGGAACACCAGAAGAAGTCGCTAAAGCTGTCTTATTTTTAGCAAGTGATGATGCTAGTTTTGTTAACGGTACAACACTTCTTGTTGATGGAGGCTATACTGCACGTTAATTTAAAAATTTTGAAGCACCCTAAGAAATATATAGTCTTCAACAAGAAAAAGCGCCATCACAAGTGACGGCGCTTTTTCTATGTAAGAGCAACTAGAAGGTATCCTTCTAGCCTACTCCCATTTATAAGTCCAAAACTGTTCAAGTTGCAGCCATTTTAATGTTGCTGCATCTTTGTTTTTTATTTTTGCATGCGTGTCTTCAAGCATTGCTTCTGTTTGTGAACGGTGCGCACCTAATGCAGTTAATTTATGATCAAATACTTCACTAATGTTATTTACAACATCCGGTTCTCCTAATACTGCTTCACGATTTTTCGTAATCGCAACAGCATGGATAACTGGGCGCTCTTCTTTTGGCATACGTGATACAGCGCGAACGACAGCGCGGCCAAATGCATTATGATCTGGATGTACACCGTGCTCTGGATAAAATGTAATAATTCGAGATGGATTTACTTCTTGAATAATTGCTTCAATTTTGTCAGCAACGAAATCAACATCTTCAAATTCTAACGTTTTATCATGGAAGCCAAGCATTCTTAAATCTTTAATACCCATCGCTTCACAAGCATCTTTCAATTCTTTCTTACGGATATGTGGAATCGTTTCACGGTTAGCGAATACGTTCTTACCCATGTTACGCCCCATTTGTCCTAGAGTACCACATGCATACGTTACAGGTACTCCTTGATCTGTTAATAAGCGAATTGTTCCTCCCGCAGCATATGCTTCATCATCTGGATGCGGAAATACAACAAGTACATGTCTCTCCATAAGTTTCCCTCCTTCTTACTTAAATGGTGTTAAGCTTAACTCAAGTGCAACTGCTAGACGACCTAAATTATCATGTCCAGCTAATAATAAACGCTCTTGATCGTCTACTTCCCAGTGCGTAATACCTTCAGCATATACCCAACCGTGATCCATTTTCAAACCAACTCGGTATGGATTTGTTCCAGTTATCTTCCCGCGTTCAAAACGGATAATCGCATTTCGAATGAAAGCACCAACTGTCATCATCTTTTCATTTATGTGTGATGCATACGCTCCGTTTGTCGTTTCTAAATGAATATATACATCTTTATTTACAAAACGTTCAATTTCATTTTGAATAAGAGAACTATCTTTTACTATTTCCATCGGAATTCACCTCTTTAAACCATTTTACGCAAAAATAATGTAAATTGCTATCTCTATATTAGAGGACAACGCTCACTTTTCCTAATAATTTGCACTGTGTTTTTTATATTTTTTATATGATATGTAAAAAATACATTTTTTCCTTCACTTTGTTAAATAGTTTTCTTTCTTTTTTGAATTTGCTACAATATATTTTATCCCGTATTATTGCAGCGAGATACATTTCGACAATTGAATACATAATTTAAAGAAGGTGACATGATTGGAACAGTCAGCACATGAAGTAGCAAATTGGCAATATTATTTTGCAATTGCCGTATTTTTAATCACGTACGGATTTATTATTTCTGAGAAATTGAATCGTGCTGTAATCGCACTATTCGGTGCTGCTATTATGATTATTTTTGGAGTTGTAGATTTACATACTGCTTTCACATCACATATTCAATGGGAAACGATTACCCTTTTAATTGGGATGATGATTCTCGTACATATTACGAGTCAATCAGGCGTCTTTGAATTTGTGGCCATTAAAGCGGCAAAAGCAGCTGGTGGAAAACCAATTCGCATTTTATTATTACTATCCCTATTAACTGCTGTCGGATCAGCATTTTTGGACAATGTAACGACTGTTTTATTAATCGTTCCTGTTACATTATCCATTACACGTATTTTAAAAGTAAATCCTGTGCCTTATTTGATTTCAGAAGTGCTGTTTTCAAATATAGGCGGAACAGCAACATTAATCGGTGATCCACCTAATATTATGATTGGATCAGCAAACAAGCATTTAGACTTTAACGCCTTTTTACTTAACTTAGCTCCAATCGTAATTATTATTTCTATCGTGACACTTGGCATTATTTACTTCATGTATCGTAACAAACTAAAAACAACACCTGAACAAATCGAAAAACTAATGGCATTAAACGAAAAAGATTACATTAAAGATCAAAGCCTCCTTTTAAAATCTATTTCGATTTTAGGACTAACTATTTTAGGCTTCGTACTTCATTCGATTATTCATGTAGACGCTGCTGTTATCGCGATGACAGGCGCTACACTTCTTATGTTAATCGGCGTGAAAGAACATGATATTGAAGATGTATTTGCCCATGTTGAATGGGTAACCATTTTCTTCTTCGCCGGATTATTTGTTCTCGTTGGCGGGTTAATTGATATCGGACTTATCTCTTCACTTGCAAGAGAAGTAATCGACGTAACAAACGGTGACATCGGATTCGCAGCTATACTTATTTTATGGGTATCTGGCATCGCATCTGCGACAATCGACAACATCCCATTTGTCGCAACGATGATTCCTCTTATTCAAGACTTAGCTACAGGACTCGGACTATCTGTCGATTCTCCGCAAATCGAAGTACTATGGTGGGCGTTATCTCTTGGAGCTTGCTTAGGAGGAAATGGAACACTAATCGGTGCATCTGCAAACGTAGTCGTTGCTGGTATTGCAAAACGTGAAGGACATGGCTTCTCTTATATGGACTTCTTAAAAATTGGTTTACCATTAACTATTGTTGCACTCTTGTTATCACATGCTTATATATATTTACGTTATTTAATGTAAAAGTTGCATTGCATGAAATTATATCGTCAAATACAAAAGGTTTGCAGCATCCGTGCTGCAAACCTTTTTTCATCACCAAAATATACCGATAATTGCTAAACCACCTAAAATCATACCACCAATTTGTCCGACAATTGTTGGTGATAATTGAACACCTTTTCTCACTTCAACAACTGGTCTTTCGTGCCTTAGTTGCTGCACTTCACTTTGAAGTTGGTGCACACTTCCGTGTAACTCTTTAATAAGTTCTTTTAATTCGGCGACCTCTTCATTTACTGGTTTTGCCTTTTCTAAATTCATTTTACATGACTCCTTATAAATTCAATCAACACACTGTAAATTTTCGCCAATTACCATTATATCTCCTGCATACTACATATATAATTTCGAATGTACTTTCTAACCTTGCAGCTCTATCCATTCATCCCGCAATATCCCCATAATCATACGGTCAAAACACTTCCCATCTCTTTGAACCGCTTCTCTCATACAGCCTTCCATTTGAAAACCCATCTTTTTATACAATGCAATGGCAGGTTTATTATACGAAATAACATCGAGACCGATGCGGTGTAAATTCAATTCATAGAAAGCATACTTTAGAATAAGATGTATTGCTTCTTTCCCATATCCTTTTCCTCTATCATTCGCATCTCCTATACCAATGGCTAATAAACCTGTTTTGTTATTCCACTCTATACCATGAAAGAAACACTATTCGATCTCCGTCCTTTTAATAACTCATCACTTGCTATTTCATTTAAAGATTGCGGGAATGCTACATCTGTATCAACATTTCTTAAATACTCACTATCTTCTTGCCACATAGCCATTACTTCAGCATCTGTTTCTCTCATAGCTGATAATTTAATCGTTTTATTTCGAAAAAGATTCATTGTCATTTCAAACTCCCCCTTTTAAATAACAGGGATACTTATTTTAGACTATTTATCCCCTTATTCCATAAACTGTTTCATAAACGGGATACTTACAATAAGCGCTGACATTGGCACATCTCCTCCATATTGAATTAACTTCATTGTATAATTTTTTATTTATTCTAACAATAATAGAAAGGCCCTCCAAATTTAGAGGGCCTTTCCTAATAGCAAAACTATATTATTTCGTAAACATTTTCTCCGCTTCATCCATTGCCATTTTGTTTCCTAAAGCAGAATAGTCCAGCCATGGTTGATCATTGATAATGTATACGTGCTTGCCTTTAACTGCTTTTAAGTCTTTCCAAATTGGCGTTTCTTGAAGTTGTTTAAATGCTGCTTTTGCTTTATCATCTCTATTTACAACAACGAAAATCGCATCTGCATCAAAGTCAGGTAATACTTCTTGTGAAATGACTTCGAAAGGGCGGTTTCCATCAATTTTCTCTACACCATTTGCAGGCTGTAACCCTAAGTCTTGGAATAAAATTGGTCCCATCGGTCTTTTCGTACTAAATACACGCAATTCTTTTGCAGTAACGCGAATTGCCATTACTTTTTCGTTATTACCTAGCTCTTTATCTATTAAACCTTTTACTCGTTTTGATTGCTCTTCGTAATCTTGAATATATTTATCTGCTTCTTTCTCACGGTTTACAAGTTTACCAACTTGTTTTAAATGATCTCTCCACGTACCTTCATCTAAATTGAAAGAATGTGTTTTTGCAATTTTTTCGTATTTCGCTACATCTTTACCAGCATATTTTTCATCAACATAAATGTCAGTTGGCTTTAATTGAAGTAACGCTTCCATATTCGGATCTGTTACAACACCAAGCTTCTTCGTATCTTTCAACTTCTCTTTAGCGTGCGGTAAGAAATCTTTTAAATCTCCACCAATAACAGAACCTACTGGTGTAATTCCTAATGCAAGTAAATCATTTGTTAAATGAATAGACATTGAAGCAATTTTTGGGTCATTACTTTTTTCCGTTTTTTTCGTTGCCTCTTCATTAGATTTCGTTTGACCACATGCTGCTAATACTAAAATACACATGATGCTAAATAAAATAGTAAGTTTCTTTTTCATATGTTCTCCTCTTTGAAGTATTTATTTTGTTTTTGTAAGTAAATAAAGAAAATACGGCGCTCCTAAAGCTGCCACTACTACACCAGCTGGAATAGAGTTTGGCTCAAATATAGAACGACCTATCGTATCTGCTAGCACTAAAATAATCATTCCGATAATGCCAGCTAGTGGAAGGAAATGTTGATACGTAGTACCTACTAACTTTCTTGCAATATGCGGAGCAACTAAACCAATAAAACCAATCCCTCCTGCCATCGATACACTCGCGCAAGATAATCCAACCGCTGTAGCTAAAAGGAGTAACCGTTCTTTTTGAACAGAAACACCAAGTCCCGCTGCCACACTATCACCGAGTGACAATGCATTTAACGTTTTAGATTTTAGCCATGCATACGGAGTTAGTATGAAAATCCAAGGTAATAATGCAAGGACATGAATCCAATCCCTTCCCCACACGTTACCAACTAACCATCTAGAAGCGAATGTATATGTCTCATCATTTAACTTGAGAGAGAAAAATAACGAAATTGCACTAAAGCCAGCTGAAACCGCAATACCAACGAGAATAAGTCTAATGGGAAGTAAACCTTTTGATCGATCACTCGCAAGTAAAATAATAAGAAATGCAGCTAATACTCCTCCGCCAAATGTAAATAACGGTATTAATATCGATGCATTCTCATTAATAGAATGAAAGAAAGTAACGAATATAATTAGCCCGAAAGATGCACCTGCATGCAGTCCAAGAATACCAGGATCGGCCAACGCATTCCTTGATAACCCTTGCAAAATCGCACCGGAAATCCCAAGGCCAATACCAGCTAACATTGTGATTATAATTCTTGGCATACGATAATCGTACAGCACGGTTGCACTCTCAAAATCACCATGACCGAAAAGCGTTTGAATTACTTTGAGCGGTGCAATGCTAAGTGTCCCCGTATTTAAGCTAAGCAAAATGACAGCGATACTAATACAACCAAATATTGTAGTTATAGTAACGGCTCTCGTTTTATCTGTGTTTAAAATCTTCTTCACTTACAACTCCCTCCCAACTTTACGTGCTATATAGAGGAAGAACGGAACTCCAACAAGAGCCACCATAATTCCTATCGCCAGTTCTTTAGGAGGGTTTACTGTTCTTGCCCCTAGGTCAGCTAAAACTAATAACATAGCACCTAATAATGCTGACATAGGAATAATGAGTCGATAATTCACACCAACTAATTTTCTAGCAATATGCGGGATAACTAGTCCTACAAATCCAATAGAGCCAACAGCTGAAACAGATACACCTGCAAGAATGACTACTATAATCATCCCTAGTATTCTCGTTCGGTTCGTTTTTACTCCTAAATTCGTAGCGACATCATCCCCCATTGATATGAGTGAAATAGACCGCCCTAAAATTGTCGCAAAAACAATTGTTATGAGAATAATAGGAACTAAAAATTTCAAGTGTTCCCACTTAACCCCTGCAACACCACCAGCGTACCAAAAAGCTAAATCTTGACTTAAGTCATAATAAATCGCGACACCTGAACTTAACGAATGTAAAAGCGCAGCCATAACTGCCCCAGCGATCGTTAATCTCATCGGTGTTAATCCGCCTGATGTGGCCGATCCGATAATAAAAATGAGTACTGTACTTAAGACCGCTCCAATAAAGGAGACAATCATTAAATAGGAATACGGCATATGCGGAAAAAAGGCAAAACTAAGTGCTACTACAAACATCGCACCTGCATTTATGCCAAGTACACCTGCATCAGCTAAAGGATTTCGTGTTACTCCTTGCATAACAGCCCCAGCGACCGCAAAAGCCGCTCCTACAACTGCTGCGCCAATTACCCTTGGGAGCCTTAATTCGTAAATGATTTGATGCTGCGTTAATTTCGGATTGTAATCAAAAACCGCTGTCCACACCGTTTGCAAATGAATATCCTTTGCACCAAATGCGACGGCCAAAAATATAGATCCAATTAAACATATAATTGTTAAGCTCATAAAACATATGAACTTAATATGTATCCAGCGGTTATTGCCAGCATGTATAGTAGACTTATGTAACATGTTTCATTTCATCCTTTATATGCAGTTGTTTTTTATAATTATTTTTAATTTATAATCATTACTGATAATAATTATCATTTTCATTTAGATATTATATCCTCACTTTTTTTAAATAGCAAACTATTTTTTTGCTTCGTTAAATATTAAAATACTCATTACAATTCCCTTCCAAAACTTACAAATACACGCAAAATAGAATACTAGCTTATTTTTAAAAGTGTAGTATACTTAATCATTATTTTGAGTTTTCAAATAAAAACATCCAAGGTGATGCAATGTTATATAAAACAACTACTCTATTTTACTTATGAACAAGCATTATCCTGCTTATTCCCAGTCGTTATTTTCTTAACACTAGCCCTTTCAAAAATCGTTTCGATCCCAGGGTTATACCGCTACGATTTCATACTCATCGTATGCCTTCTTATGCAGTGGGTTATGTACAAGACTGGCCTTGAGACGAAAGACGAATTAAAAGTAATTACTGTCTTCCACCTCATCGGCCTTTTACTAGAAATATATAAAGTTCATTTCGGTTCATGAAGTTATCCGGAAGAGGCATATTCAAAGGTTTTTGGAGTTCCACTTTACAGCGGCTTTATGTATGCAAGTGTTGCCAGTTACATATGCCAAGCGTGGAGAAGATTGCATTTACAAATGCATCATTGGCCGAAAGCTATTTTTGTAATACCTCTAGGAGCACTGATTTACTTCAATTTTTTCACACATCATTTTCTATACGATTTTAGATGGTTCTTAACGTTACTTCTATTCATCGTTTTCTTTCGAACATTTGTGGAATTTTCATTACGAGGCGTTACATATAAAATGCCGCTCGTTCTCTCCTTTTTTCTTATCGGATTCTTTATTTGGATTGCAGAAAACATCGCAACATTTTTCGGTGCATGGCAATATCCAAACCAACGGGAAACTTGGAATCTCGTTCACTTAAGTAAAATCAGCTCATGGTTTTTACTCGTTGTTATTAGCATTATGATTGTTACACAACTCAAACATTTGAAAGAGTCGAAAAAATAATGCTGATTATGTAAAAATAGTTAGCCCATCACTAATTAGAAAGTGATGGGCTTTTTACCTTCCTTATTAAAGGATTTACACATTATGAACTACTACTAGCAGAAGATGTTGCTGCAGATGAAGCGGCAATCGTTGCCATCATAGCAGCCTGTTGTGCTTGTATGAGGACTTCTATCATTGTTTGTAAACCTGTGTTGGTAGTTTTACTTTCCTCACCTTTCTGACTTACGAACAGTTGAATAGCAATAAGAATATTTGTATCTGTATGCCAACGGAACAATTTATCCCCCTGCAATTTTTCAATAAATGCTCTAATAGAATGAATCTCTTTTTCTCCATCCTCGAGTAACGCTAGTAACCCGATAGCTGGGTAATGCATCTGTTTTACTTTTACCTTTTCTTGCTTTAACAAATTCCATATATTTGTGCATTTTGCGACTAACAGTTCTTCCCTGACATCCTTCTTTAGTGAAAGAATATGACTCAAAAATTGAAGATCATTCCCTTTATGCAAACCAGCTGTCGCTAGTTTCTGATAAAGGCGTTCCACTCGGTCCATAAGTGTGTCTACATTCTCTGATTGTCCTGCTAATAAAACCGCGAGCGGATAATCATTTGTACTTGTAAGAAAGAGGTGATCCTTTTTCATGCGTTTATATACTTGCATCGAGCGTTGAATGTGCGCGCCATGCTGTTCATTTTCTTCTGTTAAAAGTACAGCTGCTGCGAGATAAGTAAATATACTCCGGCTAAACCCACCAGTGACCAATTGTTCATATAAATCTAAAAACTCCCGAAAAGCTTTCTGGTAATCTGTAAAGTGAATATCTAATGTTGCTGCCACTACAAAACGATGATAAGACTTTAAGTATGAAAACATCCCTACCTGATTCTTAATATAACTACTAATTTCTAAAAAACGTCCGAGATCAAACAGTTTATCACTACCTGCATACATAGCAGCAATCATCATTCCTGTTCGAGAATCGCTCGTTTTCCATTTTAGTTCTCCCTTTAACTGTACATATGTATGTTTATATTGCTCCAACTTTTGCTCTAATGTAATCATAGTATTCACCCCTATTTCTAGTTCTTCTCTATCATTATACTTATATTCCATATTTAGGAATACTACAATTAATAATCACACCATAAAAATTATAAAATCCTCTTATCCTTCTTCATCAGCATCACGATGATAATCCCTAATCCTTCAAGAAGTTAAACAAAAAAGGTAGATAATAATTTATCTACCTTTTTTGTTTATATCATTTAACATTACACCTGTATTGCTTGTTATATGCAATTAAGACTAAAGAGCTTTAATAATACGTTCCATCGCCTTCATTTGTCCAATATGATCTGCTTCATGATAAAGCATCATACCGTAAAGCTCACCAACTGTTTCTAGTCCTAGGAACGGCTCTGGCAGTTTATTTTCAAATGCTTTTGCTGGCATTTCGTTAATACGTTTTGCTTGTTCTTTTAATTGGGCCATTAATACTTCTAATGACGGTCCTTCTGTTTTCCATTTAGATGGTCTTGATCCATATCCAAACATACCTGGATATTCCGTTGGTAATTGTTTGAATTCTTTTCCAAACATGAAAACTTCTGCTGCCGTTAACACATGACCGATATGCCAGCGAATTGTATTGTTAAAACCCTCTGGCTGCGTATCTGCAGTTTTATCATCTAGCGTCTCCATAAATGTAAGTAATGCACCGCGCGTTATTTCAAATTGTTTTAAGCCAACTAGTCTATTCATTTTATCGTTCCCCTTCTTCATGTACAATTTATTATGAACTAAGAATGTTCAACTTATTAAAGTTTCACCTTGTTTAATCTATCAGAAACAAATAAGAAATACATCTAATATGCTTATTAAAAATAATAAAAAGGTTCACTCCTCGTAAATATAGAATTACTTACTATGTAAATAAAGGAGGAGTGTACTTGCATGATGCATATTTTAAAACAACAATATAATCTTATTAGCTCTACAAGAGAAACTCTATTCACATTTTTAGAAGAAATCCCACTAGAAAAATTACATAGCACTGTTCCGAATTTCGGGAGCGGTAGCATTATAAAGACTCATATTCATGTAGCCGATTGCTACCGATACTGGCTTGGATCATTCGCATTTAAACAAAAGCGAGTAGACTTTTCATTTGCTAGCGATTACGAAATTGAGCATGCAGATGTGAAAAAAGTTCGCGCTAGATTTAAGTTAGTAGATGAGACTGTACAACGTTTTTTAGATGAATACAATGAACGTTGGCTCGAAAATATTGCAAATGAAGTAAAGTGGCAAAAAGAGCCTTGGAGTACAACTCCGCTATGGCTTTTAACTCATACGGAAACTCATGAGTTTCATCATAAAGGACAAATTGTATCAATGGCTAGGCACCTTGGATATACTCCTCCTGATACAGACCTTAGTTAATACATTCATGTTCATTTCAAAGCGGAATGAGCAGCAAGAATAATAGTATGATCAAAAAACTCGTTGATACATTTTGTAGTGTATAAAACTTTTATTATTTGTTTTAGGTATACCATACCATTATAAAATTCATGTAACATCGAATTAAGGTTCATATTTTTTATGTAACTCATTGAAGAAAGTTTAAGTATTTATACATTCAATTACTAACTAAAGGAGAAAATTATAATGAGATTAGAGAGCGAAAGAATTTATTTAAGGCCTCTTTGCCAGCTAGATGCTCCTATTATATTAGAAAGTACAATGGATGATGAAATAAGATATATGACTGGAACTAAGTCCACTTTTTCATTGGAGCAAATTACGAAACATATAGATCATATAAATAATGATTCAAGTCGCTATGATTTCGCTATTTGTTTACAAAGTACTGAAGAGATGATTGGAGAGTTGTCGATTTTAGATATCGATGAGGAGAACAAAAGAGCAGGATTCAGAATATCAATGTTTTCAATAGCATTAACAGGACAAGGTTATGGAACTGAAGCTATTAAAATAGTTTTAAGATTTGTTTTTGAACAACTATCATTAAATCGTTTACAGTTAGAAGTATTTAGCCATAATTTACGCGGAATTAAAGCTTATGAAAAAGTTGGTTTTGCAAAAGAAGGAACCTTACGTCAATCTTTATTTTATAACGATACATACTCAGATGAAATTATTATGGCCATACTTAAAAGCGATTATATAGAGAGACCTTTGTAAATGAATGTACTTAATCTATTAAACAATTTTAAAGAACCTTACCACAATAAAATGCAGTAAGGCTCTTTCATTTTTATATCAAATAACAGCTCTTAAAACATGTATAATCGTATCAATACCAAATAGTCTCCGTATAATTATATGCATCACTATTCGGAATTGCATGTTTCCCCTGCGCTTGTGCTTTTCTTGGATCTAAATCATATACCATTGGCGTATAGCATGATGTTTGCCCTTTATTTACAACACCATTTCCTCCAGCACTTCCGCAAGTGTATGCCTTTCCATCTGTTTTTCTAATAATTCTTGCATCAGCTTCATTATTATAAACTGCCAGGCGAGTTACAGTAACTTTTGCCCATGCTGTCTTACACGTCGTGCTAAATTTTAATTCCACATAAGAATTTGAATCAATCCACTTCTTTTCTTTCGTTACTGCTGATTGATCACAACTATTGTAATACGGACTTTTCCCATCATACGAATGGTCTTCTGCAAATGCTTTATCATTATTGGTCGTACTAAACACACTAGTTACGACGAGCAATGCCAGACAAAGACATGCGCTTACCTTTTTAATAAGTTTCACAGGATTCCACTCCTTTATTAATAACGTCCAGTTTTCCCGTAACCATTATTAATCGTCACTGCTTCGGCATCAGCTGTATAACCAAAATCAGCAGTTAAATCAAACACCATTCCTGTATAAGTGCTCGTTTGCCCCGTTTTAATTGCTCCATTACCACTATTAGAATCTACTGATTTTTGGAATACACCATTTTTATATTTATTAATAACAGCGTAAGCATATACTCCTCCAGAAACAGAAGGTGCTGGTTGATCTAAAACAAGCTTAGACCATGCCGCATGACATGTATTACTGTAACGTAAATACACTGTTCCTACTTTTTTACTACCTTCATAAACTGCTGTAGACTTTGCATTAAATCCATCTGCATCACATGTTGTACTTCCCCCGTATACTTTCGTTGTTGCTGGATTTTTTCCGTCATAATAGCTACTCAGATCAGTAGCTGCAAATGTACTTTCTTGAAAACTAAATAATACCCCTACACTCGCTACACTTAACACACATACTTTCATTAACTTTTTAAACATTTTTAATTCCCCCTCAAAATGATTATGTATACTAAACACAACCTATACTGCTGTGTCAGCCCTCCTTCCATGCTTCCTAGAGGCATCTTACAAAAACGAATTAACGTTGTAAATTCCCTTATGATTATTGGAATATACGAAGAACTTTACTTATCCTTGTAAGAAAAAAAGTTGAGAAATACACATTTTATAGCATCCTTTATTTAAAACATAAAAGAACCGATACTTGTTATATTCAAGCATCGGTTCTTTATACAAAATTGCCATTTTTTCTTTTATATAAAATAAATATTTCTCCACTTAATTTGTTGTAAAAAACTCCCTCGTTACATCAATAAATTGCTGCAGTGGTGCTGTCATCCATTTATCTTTATGCCAAGCAATTTGTGTGTATATTGGAGGTATTGTTTCGTTTAACATTAACTCCTTTAACGTCCCTTCCCGTATATCTTTTTCTACTACTATCGCTGGTAAAACGGCTATACCTAAATCTGCAATAACACATTGTTTAATTGCTTCCACACTAACAAACTCAATTTTATTTGCTGGATATAGATCTTCCCCGCGAAATAGCTCTTCAAATAAAGTTCTATATGAGCAGCCTAATTCTGTTAATAAAAGTGTTTCACTCTCTAAATCTTTTATAGAAACAGTAGTCTGTTCAAGTAAAATATGCCCTGGAGCAGCTACTACTTTTAATTCTTCTTTCATAAGTGGTTCCACATGTAAAACATCTTCTGTTTTACATTCGTCCAAAATAAATGCAAGATCTACTTTTCCCTCCATCAATTGTTCCTTCGCATCTTTATTGGAATGTGCTGGTTTAAATATAAGCTTTATTTTGGGGAATTGTATTTTAAACCTCTTTAATATAGAAGGCAGTCTGTATGTACATTGACTTTCTTGTGCACCAATTATTAACGTACCTGCTATTTCCTCATCATCTTTCACGGCCGTCTTTGCTTCGTTACTAAGTGCGATTATCTTGTCTGCATATAGTTGAAACTTTCTTCCTGCTTCAGTTAAGAAAAGACGTTTCCCTAATCTCTCAAATAGTGGTGTACCGAGCTCAGCCTCTAACGTTTTAATTTGTGCTGTAACGCTCGATTGAGCAAAGTTTAATTTCTTCGCAGTTTGTGTAAAGTTCAAAGTATCTGCTGCTACTTTAAATGTAATTAATTGTTTTATCTCCATTTATCATCCCTCTTTTTCAATCGATATTTCCGATTGATTTCATCGAAATAATCCTCTTTGTCTATTGATATTTATATTGTATGATAAAGAGCATCGACAAACAATAAAATGGAGGTATTCCATATGAAAGCACTTTGTTTCGAAACATTCGGAGATGCTGATGTACTTCAATATAAAGAAATCCCTGATCCAATCATTAATCCAAATGAAATTCTTATCCGCACGAAAGCAATCGGTCTAAATTTCGCAGATATTTATAGACGCCGTGGTGATTATCACCTCGCTGGTAACCCTCCTTATATATTAGGTTATGAAGGCGCTGGTATCGTTGAAGAAGTAGGTGCTAACGTTACTACTATCAATCCTGGAGACCGTATTGCATTTGCTGACGTTCCATTCGCAAATGCAGAATTAGTTGCCGTTCCAGCAGAAAAAGCAATCCCGCTTCCAGATTCAATTTCTTTTGAAACAGCCGCTTCTATCTTATTGCAAGGTCTAACGGCACATTATTTAACGAAAGATAGCTATCAAATAAAACAAGGTGATACAGCTTTAGTCCATGCTGCGGCTGGTGGCGTTGGTCAACTTCTTATTCAAATGATTAAACTACTAGGTGGAACAGTAATCGGTCTTACGTCATCAACCGAAAAAACCAAAGTAGCCACGTTAGTTGGGGCTGATCACGTATTTTTATATACTGAAAAATGGCATTCAAAAGTACTTGAAATAACAAACGGTACTGGAGTAAATGTTGTATATGAATCAGTAGGCTCTACACTTGAGGAAAGTTTTAACGCTACTAAAATCGGTGGTACTGTCGTATTTTACGGAATGGCCGGTGGTAATCCTGCGCCCATTGATCCACGTATGCTTATGGATACTTCGAAAACTTTAACTGGCGGAGATCTTTGGAACGTACTTACTACTTTTGAAGAACGTAAGCAGCGCTCTACTCAATTATTTGATTGGATCGCTACTGGAAAATTGAACATTGCAAGTCCTACTACATTCTCTTTACAAGACGGTGCCCGTGCACATGAATTATTAGAGAGCAGAAAAAGTACTGGGAAGATTTTATTGATCCCATAATTCATAAAATGAAAAGAAAGCTAGATTAAAATTTTGTGAAGACCTATAGTGAAAAAAATTGATAAATGAAAGGACATAACATATTTTATATAACTAATATGTTATGTCCTTACTTCTTCAAATAACGATCCCATGTATCACTCGAATAATTTTTGAGCTCTTTTCTCAATTAAAACTCCCTTTAATTGCATATGTTCTTTTATTTGTATATTGCTAGAAAATTATCATTTTTATTTATGAATAAGGCTACGTACCGATTTAAGCTAAAAACTAGATTTTGATCCTATAACAACAGTGGCATCTAATTCCTCATCTCTAGTCACTTTCGTGGTAAGCCCAGCACCAGCAAAGATTTCAAAAGTCTGAGTTGCCTGCATTTCACTCGTCTCTATTAAAAGATGCCCTCCCGATGCGAGCCAGAGAAATGCTTCTTTTGCTACTCTTCGCTGAATGTCGAGTCCATCCTCTCCTCCGTCTAGCGCCATTTTCGGTTCATGTAGACGGGCCTCCTGTGGAAGCAGCTTTATTGTCTCGGTAGGAACATAAGGTACGTTTGCAACTAGGGTATTCACATGGCCTTTAAGTGCGTGAGGCAAAGCTTTATACAAGTCACCTTCAAAAACATGGCCACCGAAATTTGTTACGTTGCGGCTAGCACATCGTACTGCGACAGGATCAATGTCAACAGAATACAATTCAATTCGTCCTAAAGCTGCCGCCAGAGCTACACCCACAGCACCTGAACCGCAACATAGATCAACGACGATATCACCAAAGCATAACAGAGCTTCTGCTTGGCGAACAAGAAACTCGGTACGTTGACGAGGTACGAAAACACCTCGGTCCACTTCTATCCGCAACCCACAAAATTCTGCGTATCCAACAACATATTCAAGTGGCAAACCATTGGCTCGCATTTTCACCATTCTCTTGAGCTCCTCTGGAGTTCGGGCTGCTGAAATAAGTAACCGGGTCTCTTCTTCTGCGAAAACACAACCCGCGCTCTGAAGTCTGTTAATTATACATTTTTCCGTTTTATTGTCCAAAAAGGAATTACATTCTTTTCCTATTTATCTCACCACTTTTTCTTATTTATAACCCTGTATTCGCTAAAAATTGGATGTATCCTTTTTAACAAAGTGGTCCTATTCAAAAAAATACGCCCTTATTCAATTAAATGACCCGATTGTTGAACAAAGAAACGTTCTACACAATAGAAAGTTTCATTATAATATCCCAATATAACCTTATAAATGATGCACTAAAAAATAAAAAAGAAGCTAGATTTTACTAACTTCCTTTTCTTATATCTATTTAAGATAGTATTATATTTCCACACTTTCTTTCCCTTTTGCAACATAACTCATATCTCCAACCGACTCCACTGTGTATGTTCCATCTTGATATACAATCTTCGTCACGCTAGCATTTTCCACTCCAAGTTTTGTTTTGCTACTGTCTAACATTTCTATTAAGGTAGTAATCAAAAGCCCATGAACGACAACTAAGACGTTACCGCCACCATTTTCAGCAGCTTCTTCACTAATTTTATCTATCTCTGTTTTTATACGAGTAGAAAACAATTCCCAATCTTCCGCCTGTTTTGTCGGATCTGCTACTCTAATAAGATTAATCACTTCTTGAATAGAAAGCTTCAAGAGTTCTTCTGGTGATGCAACGCCTGCAGCTTTTCCAACCACATCCCACATATTCTCAAGTTTTTCACCTTCAAAAATACCGAAATTTAATTCTCGCAAATCTTTTCTTTGCTCAAGTTTTAATTTTGATTGCTCACTATATTTTAATACTAAATTAGCAGTTTCAATTGCGCGGCCGCTATCACTACTATACGCATTCATAAAATGAATATCTTTTAATCCTGTTCCTAAATTTGTGGCAACTTCAACACCTCTTTCTACTAAAGGAGAATCTGCCCAACCTTGCGCGCGATGATTCGTATTTAATATTGTTTTACCGTGTCTTGTAACATATAACGTCACTACATTCTCATTGCTATCTGTTTCTCGCTTATTCATTTCATTCTCTCCCTTTACGTTTCTATATCAATTTTACCACCTCAATTATTCATTGAGCAAAATATACGTCAGTAGATCCGCTTAATAAAAAAAGCTATCTTTCTGTATATCCATACAAAAAGATAGCATCTTTTATGATTACATTTCTTAACCGGTACTCCTATTCAGCAAAAGCACTCGAATATTGTACAATTCCTTCTACACCTCGAAGAGAATTTTCTGTTAATTCCATTATCATAAATACCTCTTCAGGCACTTCAAACGGTGCTTTTACATTCCACTCACTTGCTTTCTTAAAACCAAATTTCGGGTAGTACTCTGGATGTCCTAATACTACAACTGATCCGTATCCAAGTTGTTTCGCTTTTTCTAAAGCAGCCGTAATCAGTTTTCCGCCAATTCCTTTCTTCTGATGGCCCCTAGCAACTGAAACTGGTGCAAGTGCTAACGATTCTACAGAAGTTCCATCTTGTTCTATCGCAATTTTAGATAACATAATGTGACCGACTATTTCCTCATCTACTGCAACGATTGATAACTCTGAAATAAATGCGTCACACTCTCTAATACGTTTTACAAGTTCATGTTCCTTTTTATCACTAAACTCTTCATGTAAAAATGCTTCTTTTACAACTTCTTCTGTTTTTCTATAATCATTTTTTTGTTCTTGTCTAATCGTTACCATTTTAACTTATCCTCTATTCTTTCTTATTTCTTTTTGAATTTTACGAAGTGCTTTTTTCGATCCGCGCTCAATATCGTGTTGCATTTTTCTCTCTTTATAATCGACAAATAGTGTATTTAAATCGTATCCCTCTGGATATAACTCCTTCGCTGCTACCTCTAAAGTAATACATTTTACATTTACTTCAACGAATTCACCGTTATAATATACAACGACGTTATAAAAATTATCTTTTTCCTTATAGATGATACCAAAATCATCATAATCTAATAAATTCACACGATCGCCGATTTTGTACTCATAATGAAATTCTCTTTTTTCTTGTACAAATTTCGGTTTTCTAATTTTACTTTCATTCACTTTTTCTAAAGCGTACTTTTTATTTCCCATATACTCTTTCGCTCTTTTCAGCACATGTTCTTTTACGCTCATTTTATTCGCAATCCAAAGTGCATTACTTTCTCCTGATTTTCCGATAACTAATTTATAAAGCGGCTCTAGCGTTTCACTATTAAACTGCATCGCTGCATTCATAAAGTCATCGTGCATTTCTGAGAATCGTTTAATTTCTCCGTAATGCGTACTCGCAACGGTAATACATCCCGTAAGGTACAACTCTTCTAAAATAGATATTGCAAGTGCTGCACCTTCATTCGGTTCTGTACCGCTTCCTATTTCATCAAATAAAAGTAACGTATTATTATTTGACATCCTCATAATCTCAGAAAGATTTTTCATATGAGATGAAAATGTACTTAATGCGTTTTCGATACTTTGATTATCACCAATATCTACAAATACATTTTCAAAAATAGCGATTTCTGTACCTTTATCTCCTGCAATATGAAGACCTGACATTGTAGCTAATGTTAACAATCCAATCGTTTTTAACACAATTGTCTTTCCGCCCGCATTCGGCCCTGTAATAATTAAACTACGATACTCTTGACCAATTTTAAAATTTAAGGGTACAACTTGCCCTGTTAAAAGCGGATGCTTACAATTCACTAAATGAATGTAGCCATGATCATTTAACTTCGGTTCTATTCCATCAATCGATTTACTAAACTTCGCTTTTGCAAATACCATATCATACTGACTAATTAGCTCCATATTAATCTTTATACTATAAATGTTTTCTAACACCATTCCTGATAAAGTCGCTAAAATTTGATATTCTTCAACCGCTTCTTCTGCTTTCAAACCCGCTAGTTCCGCATTCAATTTCGTAACCGTATGCGGTTCTATAAATACAGTAGAACCTTTTGCCGAGGCTTCAATAATACTTCCAGCAACTTGGTTTTTATAGGAAGATTTAATTGGAATCGTGTAACGGTCATCCTTTTTACTAATAAAGAATTCCTGAATGAATTTCTTATTTGCACTACTATTTAAAAACTTCGTTAAACGTTCTTTTATTTTCCCATCTACAGAATCGATATTATTTCGAATTCGTTTTAACTCTTTACTTGCAGCTGCATCAATACTATTTCCTTTAATTGAAAAGTTAATTTCCTCTTCAATACTTTTATATTCAGTCATTGAATTTGCATAAGAAGCTAATACTGGTGCAAAAAATTCTTTATCTAACATAAACTTTTTAATCTTTCTACATCCGCGTAAAAAGTCTGAAACACTGACTAATTCTTCTGGATCTAAAATCATCCCTTTTTCTAATTTTTGAATTGTACTAGCAATATTAGAAATGCCGAAGAAAGGAACATGCCCTTCTGCATCTAATATAGCTCGTGCTTCTGTCGTTTCATTCAACCGATTTCTCACTACTTTTATACTCGTACTCGGCTCTAATTTGTTTAATAATTCCTTACCTAATCCACTTACACAATAAGATTTCACTATATCCTTTAATTCGTTATATTGTAGCTTTTCAAAAGTCATCGTATTCATTTTATTTCTCCTCACTATGATTGATTTTTATCATAAATGAAGATACCTACTCATTAGATTCCAATGAGTCATATATAAAATTCCATAATTATACAATAAAAATATATACAAAAAAGCTGCGGGGATACCGCAGCTTTTACATTTACAAGGCATTTGTAATAACATATGAGGAAATATGCCATAAAAAATAGATGGCAGTCCCTTATTACACGCTTTATAAAGTATTGTAGGTATCTTCATAGGTTTTGAAATAAATGCATGACAAAATTAGGGGTATGATGTACATAAAAATCCCCTGGTCTTATCCGATTTATTTCATTAAATTTTTCCTATTTAATACCTACCGCACTCACAAAAAGCACCTCTCATTAATTTATATTATAGTCATTGAAATCTAATTTATTGAAATCATCATACTATATGTTACGTGAGAAGTAAAGGTGTCATACTTTTATAACTATACAGAATGTAAAAAGGAATAGGAAAACTTATATTTCAGTCTACCTCTTCTTTTTCATCACCAAATTACCGCTGAACATATATGGAAACTGATCCTCCACTTACTTGAAACTGCCCCCATCCGTCCTTATTAATTGTTACAGTATTCGTTTGATTACCCGTAATATCGTACCATACTTCCCCTGCGTTATTCTTTCCAACATCCATCCACTTTGCCCCTCCTGGTCCATCAGAGATTAATGTTGCTAAACCAGAATTAGCATGTACACTATCACCTTCTCTTGTCCAGCCAATCACATCTGGATGATCAAAATAATCACGCTGCGTACCATATGCAAAGTTTTTTCGTGCCGTCAAAATCGGATCAATTTTGTCCTTTAACGCTGGAATTTCATAGTTACTATTTCCTTTTGTACCATAGTAATCACCATAGAAAACAGAAGGATACCCCTCTGCACGCGTTAAAATAAATGCATATGCCAGCGGCTTGAACCAAGGGCTCACTACAGATTCCAATGACTGACCAGGCTGTGAATCATGATTTTCAACTAGAGTAACCGCAAGTGTAGGATGATTCGCATACCACGTTCCCCATTTTTTCATTTCATTCGCAACATCTGGATGATCAAAATCAAGATCCGCATACATCAAATAATCATAATTCCCATTCTCGCTAGACACTTCCCAGTCCCATGCTTTACCTATGCCCCTAAATTTATAAATTCGGTTTAATTTCCTTCCTTCATCCCAATCCGTTCCGTCAAAATGATACCATTTCCATTTGAAATTAGAATAAGAATCTCCACGCCCTGGAAAGTTAAATCCCGTCCACGCACTAATTTCATAATCACCTGATACTTCAATATTCCGATTGCTCGGGTCTACCTCAACTGCTGTGACAGTTTCTGTATAATCAGCCCCACCTTTATGATTCATAACTACATCACCGTATACATCGATGTTTTTCTTATGTAAAGCGTCAATTGCAGATTTCAATTGTGCTTTTGTCCCATATTTCGTCCGCACTGTTCCCTTTTGATTGAATTCCCCCAGATCATATAAATCATATGCTCCATATCCTACGTCATTTTGCGTAGTTCCTTTATATGCAGGTGGTATCCAAACAGATGTAATTCCTTTTTCCGCTAAATTTTCAGCATCAGTACGCAAACGATTCCAATGATTCCCATCATTCGGAGCATACCACTCAAAATACTGTATTAACGTTCCATTGTTAACTGTGTCTGCATATGCTTTACTCCCGTCATATATACTAGGTAAAAACATAACAACTGACAATCCGACTATTGTTATTCTTTTAAACATCTGTACACCATCCCCTTCCAAGAAAGCGTTTGCATATTTTATCAGAATTATTATAATATTCGTCCCACCGTTAGTAAAGTAGCAATCTCTCACTCTCTCATATTATTTTTAATCTAATTTCAAATATTCAACGTAGTTTTAATTTCACATCCTATTCAAGATTGTTTACAATTTACCTATAAAAGCATAACGGAGGGATTTCGATGACAGACTTTCAAAAACAATTTTTCGCACGATTACATATAGAAGAAAAAGACACAGTTTCATTTGAAGATTTATCTAACATTATGTACGCAATAGCACAAACTGTTCCTTTTGAAAACTTAAATATTCTCGAAAAGAATTTTAAAGAAATATCAAAAGAAAATTTGAAAGAGAAAATTTTAGTAAATAACCGTGGCGGTCTTTGTTATGAACTCAACCCTACTATGTATTACTTCCTGAAAGATTCTGGATTCGATGTTCATCTCGTTTCAGGAACAGTTTATAACGCTGCAAACTCCATATGGGCTGTTGATTCTGGCCATATCGCAACCGTTTTAACACATCATAATGAACTTTATTTAATTGAAGTAGGATTCGGATCATACTTACCTCTTGCCCCTGTCCCTTTCTCAGGTGAAGTCATTCACTCTATTACAGGAGATTATCGTATTCGTAAAGAAATGACCGAAAAGGGAAACTACATTTTAGAGATGCGGAAAAACAATGAGTTCTTGGATCAATCTTCTGCTGATGATTGGACGTTAGGCTATGCATTTTATATAGAAGAAGTGGATGAAGAAAAAGCAAATACAGCACAAAAAATTATCGTTGAACATGAAGGATCACCCTTTAATAAAGTACCTCTTATTGTAAAACTAACTGAAGATGGGCATGCCTCTTTAACGAAAGATAGCCTTACAGTAGCAAAAAATGGTAAAAAAACGAAAGAAACCGTTACAGACATGCAATATACAAACCTTTTACATTCAAAATTCGGAATTACACTATAAGTAAGTAAGCCTTGTTATTTCAGCAGGGCTTTTCAATTTTCAGCAGGGATTTTTTGCAATTTGTTGTATTTCATAGTTATATAGAAATATAACTACATGTTTAGAAAGGAAATGATTATGACAGAACTTAAAGATCGATTACAAGTAGCTGATATAGAAAAATGGGATTTAACAGACATTTACCATACAATTGAAGATTGGGAAAGTGATTTTCATAAAATTGAAGTATTAACGAAGGAATTACACGAGTTTAATGGAAATATTCACGATGGCAATAGTTTATTAGCTTATTTAACGAAGAGTGAAGAAGTTTCTAGCATAATATCTTTAATGTTCGCTTATGCACGATTACAATCTGACCTTGATACACGCGATACTGACGCGCAATCTCTTGTCGATAAAGTATCACAATTACACGTGAAAGTAAGTGCAGCGAAATCTTTCTTTTCCCCCTTCTTACTTAGCATAGACGAAAACACATTACATTCTTACATAGAAGAAACAGAAGGCTTACAATATTATAAAGAAGACTTATTTGAATTATACCGTTATAAAAAACACGTATTAAATAAGGACCAAGAAGAAATTTTATCACAAATGGGTGAAGCTCTCTCTTCTCCACAGCACACATTTGGTATGTTAAATAATGCAGATATATCATTTGGTGAAGTGACGACTGACGATGGAGAAAAAGTGAACTTAACACGCGGAATGTATGCAAAGTTAATAGAAGATACGAATCGTGAAAAGCGTAAAGAAGCTTATAAAGCATATTACAAACCATATGTTCAGTTAAAGAATTCCATCGCATCTACTTTATCCGCTGCTATTAAAAATAATGTTACTGTTTCGAAATTAAGAAACTATCCATCAGCGCTAGAGAAATCATTATTTGGCGATATGGTTCCGAAAGAAGTATATGAAAACCTAATTGATACAACGAAAAAAAACATTCAAACATTACACACATACAATGAAATTCGAAAAGAAAAATTAAACGTAGATGAACTAAGACAATACGACTTAGGCGTCGATTTAGTAGAAGGTGCAAAACAAGACATCCCATATAGTGAAGCATTTGACATTATGATTGCATCACTAGCTCCTTTAGGAGAAGAATATATTGAGACATTAAAAAGTTTTAAAGATAAAAGATATATAGACGTAAGAGAAACACCAGGGAAACGTTCTGGTGCTTATAACTTTGGTGTATACGGCGTTCATCCTTTCATTCTTTTAAATCATCACGATGATTTAAACAGCCTGTTCACCCTTACTCATGAATGCGGTCACGGTATGCATACGCACTATTCACATGGATACCAACCAAGAATTTCTGCACATTATTCTATCTTTGTCGCAGAAGTCGCTTCTACAGTAAATGAAGTGTTATTAATTCACTATTTATTAAAAGAAGCAAAAGATACGAACGTGCGTAACCATTTAGTTAACCATTTTATTGAGAAATTTAAAGGTACTTTCTTTACACAAATTATGTTTGCAGAATTTGAAAAAATCACACATGAAATGGCTGAACAAGGTAAACCATTACATGCACAAGTCTTCAGTGAAATTTATGAAAAGCTATTTAAAGAATATAACGGTGATTCACTTGTATTTGATGAAGAAGTAAAATACGGATGGGCTAGAATCCCTCATTTCTATCGCCCGTTTTACGTATACAAATATGCAACTGGATTCGCATCTGCCATTCAAATCGCTGATAAACTATTAAGCCGTGATCCGGATGCTCAGAAAAATTATATTGAATTCCTTAAAGGCGGAAGTTCAGACTACCCATTAAACTTATTGAAAAAAGCTGGCGTCGATTTAACAACGCCAGAACCGATTGAAAGTGCATTAAAACAATTCACTCAACTTGTTGAGGAGTTTTCAACATTATAAAAAGCATGCAGAGTATATGCTCTGCATGCTTTTTATTTGAATTACTCTATTCTATATGCTGCTGCGTCACACAATGAATCATACCACCGTATGCATACAATTCGTTAACATATATACCGACAATTCTTCTCCCTGGAAATTGACCTTCAATGATTTGAAGCCCTAATTTATCATGTTCATCACCGTATATAGGTACCAATACAACTTCATTACCAATGTAAAAATTTAAGTACGATCCTTTACAATCTGCTTCTTTTACCACTTTTCTTGTTACTGGTACTGGAATGAGCTGAAATGGCTTTCCATCTATATTTTTCGCTTGCCGTAATTCTTGATAATGCTTTTCGTACGCCTCCAAAAGGTATGGCTCTCCTTCATCGAAAGGATCATATTCATACAGTATCGTATTTTCATTTACAAACCGCGCCGCGCCATCAATATGATAATCCGTATCTTCATCATAATTATCTTCTCCGCGTATACCAGTTATCCATATAAAATTTGTTACTCCTAAATATTTCGTTAACTCCATTTCAATTTCTTTCTGGCTTAGTGTGGGATTTCGATTTTCATTTATAATAGACGTTTTCGCCGCCATTAAGGTCCCGTTTCCGTTTATCTCAATTCCCCCACCCTCTAGACAGACACTAGATTCAACTTTTGGAATACGATACATTTCACTTATTTTATTCGGAATATTAGCGTCTTTTTCGTACGGATATTTATTTCCCCAACCATTAAATATCCAGTGCGTTAGGCAGCGATTCCCTTCCTTATCCGTTACAAAGATTGGTCCGTTATCTCGTATCCAAATATCATCAGTTTCTTGAATTAAGAAATCAATTTTATCCATATTTACATTAGCTTCAATTAACTTCGATTGGACATGTATTTTCTCTTCTTCATCACATACAACAATATGGACATTTTCTCCATAGTGAAGCTCCTTTGCCATCGATATCCAAATATCATCTAACTTAGCTCTGTAGCCTTCACCTCTATGTGCTTTATCATGTGGCCATTGGAGCCATGTACCTTCATGTTTCTCCCATTCCGCAGGCATATAAAACAAACTATTCTCTATATTTCTCATACGTGTTCACCCCTTATATGAATGTACGTACAGTCTATACTTTGACATCGTGTTAAGGTCAACAGGAATATCTTCATTTACTTGTAGCAACTTTATAAGGTGATTCTTTATTTCTCCTTTTTATTATGATAAATTGCTTTCATACATAGAATAAGGATTGACATAATGTTAATATCAATCCTTATTCTCATTCTATTTTCATAACTAAAAAACAAATTTGTGTCACATACTCTTCTGCTAAACAATCACATTCAGGTCCCTTTATATAAACCTCATATGGCGAATTAATTATTACATACCCATTTCTTTCAATCCATTCTTCTAACGCTATATAAGCGTAACCTATATAGTCGTAACTTCCATAATGCATAGTAGTAACGATATGATGTGGACTTAGTTGTTTCATTTCATACTCTTGTGCTACGTCTTCATCATTCCCCTGCATAACCGGAATTCTTAACTCAATATCACTGTTACTTGGAATATATTCTTCATCATAAAAGACTGCAGATGGAGAACCAACTATTTGAAAGTTATTTTTTTGTACCTCTTCATATAAGTCATAAAAATAATCATCCATATCATCTATATCTATTTTTACTCTTTGAGTAATTAACGTTACTTCGTTACTCATTCCCATTAATATATCGTAACTTCTATGGCGTGCAATATTTAGACTACTATTCACCATTACCATTTCATTCATTTCTGAAATAACCTGTAAATTTTGCTTCACTTCCTGAGACAACTCGATAATTTGTGATTGTATATGTTGAACAAACGAATCTTGATCCGATGACTGCAAAACAATTTTAATTTTTGGAAGAAGAAATTTATACTCCCTTAGCTTTTTTATTTTCAATGCTACTTCCAGCTGCTCTTGTTCATAATACCTATACCCATTAACCGGATTCACATATGCCGGTTTTAATATCTCCTCTTTATCATAATGTCTTAACATCCGCGTACTCATTTTACAAATCCGAGAAAACTCAGCGATGGTATACATATCAATACTCCTTGAATATATTTTCTTTTCATTACTTATTTATTAAAACCAATCAAAAATCTTCTTCATTGAAAAATTTTCATTCTGATTTTTCAATCTTCTCATTTTCGAAGGTAACAAATGACTTGGACAATACCACGTTAAACAATTCATCGCGCCTCCCATTGTTGATATTTCTCCTACATGAATTTGAATAACTTGTTTCTCCGTATACTGTTGAATATATCGTAAAACTTCCTCATCTTTAGCTAGTCCAAACTTAGGAACATAAAGAGCATCACATGATTCTAACATATTTATATACAACCCTTTTGCCGATGCTATCTCTTGATCATATTGTCCTTTCTCTGTATATGATGAAGGAACAACTATAAATTCAGCTTTTGGCATTTGTTCTTTAATAATCTCTTGAACACTATATCTAAATTCATGATCCCCTAAAAAATCACTAATAAACATTGTATGTTCATCAATAAATTTAACCATTCCGTCTGCGTGTGCTAGTACATCCCCTTCCTCAGCAGGAATAATAATAACTCGGCTCACATCTAAATCCCATTCTAACTGCTCAATAATTTCCTCTTCTGTCCAATCATCGTTATCATCAAATATGCGTTCTGTTAATATTACAGTATCTTTTTTATTCCAAATAAGATTACCACCATCTAATATTAATGGGGATTTTACATATTCAAAGTCATTCTTTTTCAACCATTTATTAAATTGTTGATCTAAATATCGCCCTTGATCATTTGGCAAATAATTTGGTCGATATTTAAATTTAACTAGATGATTTGTGACAACCGGTGCAACATCTCTTAGCCAAATATCATCATACTCAAAACAGCTCGTATGAAAGTCTTGTTCTTCAACAGATAAAGATATAAGTTGATCCGCAATTGATTTCTTTTCATTTAAACATTCATTAAAGTAAATCAAGTCTTCATAAAATGGTTGATAATATTCATTTGATTCGTCTGGTATTGCAGTAAAAATAATGCCATTATGTTTTTGTTCCATATTATTTACCTCGCTTTTTAATAGTAGTTACATAACTGATTTTACAAAGTCAACTATTCCTAATTTTATGTCTTTTGTCGTTACAACTCATGCAACATGTACATTTTATGAATGGATTATAGTATGGAGAAATATTATATATTTATATTGACTCTTGACAAGTTTTTTAAATACCATATTTTAAAACAACAATAAATGATTAAATGATAACTCGATTCATTACCATCCAATTTCAGTTCTTGTATAAACTGAATGACTTCTTTCATAAGAAACACACTTAGAACAACCCCTAAGCAAATTAAAGCTACATTTAAAATGTACTGTAAAACGATAGGGAAATACGAAAAAACTATTTTAAAATTCTTTAACACAAACATTTTTCTCCTTTACCATATAAAACGAAAAGCGAATATACACTATAATTTATTTATCATTACATTAAAATTTTATCATTATAAATAATAAGGAACGACAAAATAGGTAATAAGATTCCACCTATTTTGTCTATATAGCAGAACAACGAAATTACAATCAATTACTTCAATGCAATGGGTTGTTGTTGTGTCACACAATGAATCATACCGCCGTTTTTATACAACTCTCTCACATCAATACCGACTACTTTATGACCTGGGTATAACTTCTGAATCGTATCGTTTGCGATTTTATCATTCGGATCATTATAATTAGGCACTAATACAACTGTATTTCCGATATAATAATTGATATATGACCCCTTATAATCGAGAGTTTTTCCATTTTCTAAAGCAACCTTTTCTTTACTAAGCGGCAAGTATTCATACTTATATTTCTGTCCTGAAGCATTTTTTGCATCTAACAATGTATCCATATCTTTATTAGATAAACCCCATTCGGCTAGGTCATCTTCTTTCATCGTTACAATGGTAGATTTATTATGGAATTTAGCAAATCCATCAATATGAAAGTCCGTAATATCTAAATTAGGTACTCCGTCTAACCAAATAAAGTTTGATACCCCAAGGTCACTTATATATTTTTCAATTTCCTTTTCTGATAAATCAGGATTTCTATTTTTATTCGTCACCGCACTTCGAGTTAATAAAGCAGTCCCATTGCTGTCTAATTCAATTGCGCCGCCTTCAAGGACAAATTTTCCCCAATCAACTCTTTCAATTCCTGATTGTTTACTAACATTTTTACGTATTTGAGCATCATTTTTATACGGTGTTTTCTTCCCCCAACCATTAAATGCTGGATCTAATATTTTGAGATTTTTATTGCTGTCATAAATAAAAATTGGTCCACTGTCCCTTGCCCATACATCATCAGTAGGCGCGATAAAGAAATCAATCTTCTCCATATTTAACCCTTCATCTGTTAAAAGGTTATTGATTCTTTCTTTTTCTTCCTGGTCATATGCAACAATGTGGACTTTCTCACCCTCAGTTAAAGCACTTGCCATCTTAACCCAAATAGGTTCAACTTCCTTCTTATACTCTTCACCATATGTGTATTCATGTGGCCATTGCAGCCATGTACCTTCATGTTTATCTTTTTCATCTGGCATCGTATATTTCCCAGCATTTTTCTGTACCTCTACTTTTTTCCCTTCTTTCCCTTTAACATTTTCATTGTTCCCCTCAAAAGAGCATCCACTAATAATCGTTGTAGATAATGTAGCTATTAAACAAAACTTTATTGCTTTTTTCATTTTTTCAACCTCCTGTTCTTGTCTCCAATAATGTAAAGCTTCACATAGTGTGAAGCTCAAGCTTTTTTATCAATGTAAAAATTACCAATTGTTCTTTGCATTACTTAACATTTAACTACCTATTTAGATTTATTCAAATGCCAATCGCCTTTCTTACCTATTTATCCCGCTATTTATGGGCAGTAAGACCCCCACCTCAAAATTCAGCGGAAGCAAAGAATTTAAGTGGGGCCCTGTTGCCCGTAAAAGCCCGATTGATGAGGGCTTCTACTCAGTGGTGGATGAACAAAGCCTCTCCACTGATTAAAGTTTCACTTTATTCAGTAAGTAAAACTTTACAAAATAAAAAAATCGGTATTGATAATTCCATATCAATACCGATTTTTTATAATTATTTTCCTTCTATTAAATCATTCGCCATTTTCCTAAATTCTTGATTAAATGCATCATTCATACCATTTTGGACGTTAGAAAATAATATGACAAACGTTCGTTTATCCCAGTTAAAATTATTAAAAGTGTTCCAGCCAGCTAATACACCGTGGTTATGATAATAATCTGGGTAAATATAGAAACTAAATCCATATTTTCTTGCAGGTGATGCAGAAAACATATCTGATACACTTTGTTTAGAAAGTAGTTTACCATCCATAATAGCTTCATCTAACTTTTTCATATCTTCAACAGTCGTATACATTTCACCACAACCATACAGCCAGTTCATTTTTAAGCGAGGTGTGGCTATTAACTTATTATCTTTTTTCGTATACCCTTCTGCTAAGAAAATATCTTCTGGGAGTGTTGCGCCCATTCCAGATTCATGCATTTCAACAGGATTCAAAATATTTTCTTTCACATATTCAGCAAGTGGTTTATTTGATATTTTTTCTACAATATATGCAAGCACCATATAATTATAATCTGTATATTTCCATCCTGTCCCTGCTGGAAATTGTAACGTTTGTGCCCCAATCCACGTTACTAATTTTAACCGTGATGCTGCGTCAACACTACCTTGTCCCTGTTCTGGTAATCCAGACGTATGTGTTAACAAGTTTCGTAACGTAATGTTTTTATCTGCTGGAAACGATGGGATATATTTATTTACATTGTCTTCAATGTTCAACTTCCCTTTTTCTTTTAGTTGCATAATAGATATTGCAACAACTGTTTTCGTAATAGAGCCAATGCGATATTTCGTTCTTGGCGTTGTTAGTACTTGATCTTTCACATTCGCATAACCGTAGCCTTTTCGTAAAATGACATGACCTTTACTTGCTACAAGAACACTCCCATTAAATCCTTTATCTTTTAAGTACTGATCTAGTTTTCCAGCTGCAATTTCATAACGCTTTTTCTCATTCGCATCAATTTCCTGCTTAACATCTTTTTGCTTACTATTTACATTAGAAAATGCCTTTGCATCATATTTTTTTCCTTTATTTGCATGTATTAGTGTAACAACACTTCCACAAAAAACAGCAAAAATAAAGAAAATGATTAACCATTTCTTTAACATACTAGGAGCCCTCTTTTATCTAGTTTCACTTAACGTACATCCATTCTATTTTATATCTTTTAATTATCAAGTATATTATAATATTATTTAATATTCACTCTGTTAAAACTAGATTCCTTTTTCTCACTTTCAATTTTGACTACTCTCTATTGTATTTCTTTCTTGCAAAATTTCCAACATACAATCGGATGCATTACAATATAATTTCAAATTCTTTTGTAACATTTGTTACATACTAAAAAGAATGGAGATGTATATGAAAAACACCGATAAACGCAATCGTTTAGATGATAAGATGTTTCATTATCGGATAACAAAAAATAACATGTTATTAATTGAATATTACGGAAAACAGATTATGGCATTAAAAGGAAATGATGCTGAAAAATTTTTAAATAAAATAAATCATGCAAATAACGATAAAGAAAAACAGCTAATTATGGCTAAAATTACAGGTAATTTCAAAAGAGGTAATGAACGAAATTGAAAACGAATCTCATTTACATTTTGATTATACAACAAATAAAAAAAGAAATGTCGCTCATTCAACATTTCTTTAGACTTTCTTCATAAAAAATTTACATTGCTAACATTCCTTCATTTTCTATACTTCCTATATAAGCTAACCGCTGAAATAGTTAGTAATACAACTATGCATAACCACGCATACGTATATCCCTTCTTATCTACAATATAACCAAATAAAGCAGGCGCAGCAATAATAGCAATTTGATTTAATGTAAGTGCAAAACTCACTGTCATCCCTACCGATTCTTCACTTGCTGATTCCGCAACTTCAGTTATAAAAAGACTAAACCATCCAATTGAAAAGAACCCTAACAATGCACTTACACCATACAATACATTCGTTATTGTATGTATGCTCATTACTAATATTAGAATGAAGAAAATAGAAATACAAACAGTTATAAATAAGAGGGTACGCCGATTTCCCTTATAAAACAAATCACTAGTAGCTGCTAATATAACCCTACCAACCATTCCAGAAAAGAACATAACGGAAAATACTTTTCCAGCTAAAATTGGCGTGATTGATTGTTCCAATACTAAAAATTTTATAAAGTGTGCAACTAACACCATTTGCAATGAAATCATACAAATGCCAGTTATATAAATTGCATACAATTCTTTTTTACACATCACTTCTTTTAACTGCATCCAAAAAGAAAGTTTACTACGTTCTTGTTTAACTTTCTCTTGAATATATGGTTCCTTATAAAATATAAAAAATAAAAACCCTCCAATTATACAAATACATGCAATGCTATTTACCGCATAGGCCATATTATATTTTATTGTAAGAAACGGGATCAATACTCCCGCTAATGTACCACCAATCGGTATACCGGCTTGTCTAATCCCCATCGCTAACCCGCGATTTTCTTTTGAGAACCACTTCATTATCACCTTACTTCCTCCTGGCTGCGAAACACTATAAAACGTTCCTACTAATAAAAGTACAAAGAGTAACCCATAAAATCCATTGACCATATTAGTCAGTAAAAACGAACTTCCTAGTAAAAATGAACTTATCGAAATTAACAACTTTTCATTGTATTGATCAAGTAGCCGCCCGACAAAAAGCATACAAAATAGCGGTCCTATATTTACAACACTTACTAACAATCCAATCTCCGTATTCGTAAGTGCATATTCTTCTTTCCAAAATAAAGCAAACGCTCCAACACCATACGTTATAAGTGTCGCTGTTGTTTGAGCAACCGTCGCAAAAATTAACATAACCCACTTATAAGTACTATTCACCCTTTCTTCCATTAACACAATAATCCCTCCATCCCCTTCCATTGTATGAAAGTTCTGATATCATATAAAATAAAGATTTATCATGTAATCCATCAAAAAAAATGATACCTTTTCTGGAGGGATGATACTTGGATATAAAAGATTTAACTGTATTTTACGAAGTTGCGAAAGAAAAAAACATATCTCATGCAGCTAAAAATTTAAACTATGTACAGTCTGGCGTAACAATGCGTATGAAACAACTAGAAAACGAATTAGGTGTGCCTTTATTTTATCGAAACGGAAAAGGTGTAACTTTAACTTCTAACGGTGAGATTTTATTAACATACGCCAAACAAATTATCCACTTAATGGATCAATCTATTAAAGCAGTTCAAAGTAATGGGATCGAACCAAGAGGCACTTTAAAAATTGGATGTACAGAATCTACAACCGCTGTAAGACTTCCATCTATATTAATGGCCTATTATGAGAAATACCCAAAAGTCGAATTAATTTTAGAATCAAATACGACGGAACAATTAATTAGGCTTGTACTAGAACGAAAACTGGACGGAGCGTTTATAGCTGGCTCTACTCAGCATGCTGAACTTCATACAAATATATTTCGTGAAGAAGAATTAGTTCTCATTAGCAAAAAGCCTTTATCTTCCTTTAAAGACATAGGAGACATGAATTTACTTGCATTTAGTCACGGGTGCTATTATAGAAATTTATTAGAAGATTGGCTTCAAGAAGAAGGAATTTCACCTAAGCGAGTATTTGAGTTTGGAACAATTGAAGCGATACTCGCATGTGTAAAATCAGGTATGGGCATAGCAATTATGATGAAGTCTATTTTAAATGGTCATAAACATGACATATCATTCAATCCTTTACCAAATAGCTTCAAAAAAGTTCCTACTACTTTTATTACTAGAAAAGATATATATCACTCTGCTGCATTACAAAAATTTATGGAGATGACTCGCAATGCGTGAAAAGAAAATACGTGGTATGAAACGAAAAACAAACACTATGATAAAGCGAATTGAGGAACATATAAAAACGTTCCCTTCTACTTTCTATAACGATGAATATTGGAATATGCTATTGCCAGTTTCGCAAGCTTTTATTGACTCTCGTAAAACACCTAGAAAAGTAAAACGGTTATGTATTCAAACCTTATTAAATCAAGCAAATCATTTAATAAATATGAAACCGAGCGATACACATACATATCGAGTTGTTGTTTTGATTTCTATAAATAATTTGTGGGATTCGCAAATCATTATATTTAAAAATGAGGACTACTTTCATAATTTCTTTAATAGAGATAGTGAATTTCAAAAATGGATTCTTCTTTCAAATGAAATTGATTTTTGGGAGACATGGGAAATTTCAGTTTGTCATTCCTTCAAAACGCTTCACTTTCAAGAAATTATTTATGATGCAGATGAATGCTATGAAAAAGAGATTACGTTTATCGGGGAGTTAAATTAAAAAGGGTATACCTAAAACACTGGTATACCCTTTTCCACTTATTTTTCCTTTAATACACTATGTAATCGATCCGGATAATTTGTAAACATTCCTGTAGCACCCCATTTGATTAACAGTCTCATATCGGGTTTCTCATTAATTGTATAAGGGTGAATTAACAGTCCATTTTTCCTAGCCATTTTCATATATGACTCATCAATAATTAGTTCTCCGTTATCATTACGTAAGTTTGGTCCAATACCAGCTGCATACTTTTTAATTTCTTGAAAATCATCATTTGTTACACTTTTCGGTTCATGTGTAATACCAGACCATTCAACAATTTCATTGTTTTCATTTGGATAATACCAAAGCAATTGAACTAACGGAATATTTTCATTCATACTATGAATCTTTTTCAAACTATCTTTACTAAATGATTGAATCATAACACGGCTAGAAGACATGTTTTGGCCTACTAAATTATATTTTTGTAACAACGCCAACAATTTCTCTTCCATTCCTGGATACACATCTGGTGATTTTGTTTCAATATAATACTTCATACTTCTTCCATACTTTTGGAAGATTTCTTCAAGAGTTGGAACCTTTTGCCCAACATACTCTTGCTTAGCCTTTTCTGGATACGCTTTATTAAACCATGATCCAGCATCTAAACTCTTTATTTCGCTTAACGTTTTATCTCGTACTTCGCCTGTTCCATTTGTAGTGCGATCAACTGCTGTATCATGCATTGCAATTAATTGGCCATCCTTTGTTAATTGAATATCTAACTCTAAATAATCCGCTTTCATTTTTTTAACTAAATCATAAGAAGCAAAAGTATGCTCAGGTGCATGTCCACTTGCTCCGCGATGTGCAATATTTAAAAGCTTATTCGTATTCCATTCATGCTTCCCTTCTGCTTTCGCATGAACAGCTCCCCCAACAAAGATACTTCCCGTCATAAAGAAAATAACTAAAACGCTAATAATCTTTCTCATCCTTCTAATCCTTCCTACGTTGCAAATTTCAACAAGCTAATGAGATTTACACGAAATAGAAGACACACTTTCATTATTTTTATAAACCTATATTAAAATTCCAATCTTACAAATGTTTTCTATATTATTAATATAGAAAACTAGTATTATCCTATTTAATTTCTATAGCCCTCCTTTTCACATGTAACTCCCTATTTTGTACGGTTCATTCAATAAAAAAAGCCATAAATTATTTAGAATACACTCCTGTATCCCTAAATAAATTTATGGCTTTTCTCAAATATCTCCGGCCTCTATTAACTTGTCGAATTTAATCATATCAAACCTATTGAAATTTGTGAATATTTTTTTCAGTACAGTGAAGTACATAAAACAATATTTCTGTAGTTACTTAAAAATCACATAATAAATTTCTCATTACCTCTTCCAATACTATATCTGGATTTACTACCGTTTTTTCCGAACGCCATCCGATAAAGCCATCTGGTCTAATTAATACAGCACCTCCATTCTCTATACCATATAATTTGCTAAAAATATCTTCTGGAACAATAAAGTCTCCACTTAAGCCAACACGATACCCTTTTAGATGTATTCCTAATTTAGCTGAAACAGCATGTGCTGCCTCAGCCCAAGAACTATTTTCTACTCCTGTAAGTAATACAAAACTGTTACCGAATAAGTCTAATGTAGAAACTTTCTTCCCCTCATACGTTCCCCATAAATGTGGCGCTCGCGTTCCAGGTCTTCCGTTCAACTCTATGCTATCCATTCTATGCGGAGTGACTGAATCATCTATAATCGCCTCTGAACAATACTGATATCCAACTGTAACAGCTAAACCATCCATATTATTCAAACTGCCTTCCTCTCTATTCGCAGCACGAAACAGTAAACTACTTGCATAAGCTGTCGTTAATTTTGCAACAGAGTGTCTCTCCTCATGATATGTTTCTAACAATTTTGGTTTTGCCTTCCCTTTTATAACAGCCGCTAATTTCCAAGCTAGATTGTGCGCATCTTGTATTCCTGTATTTGAACCAAATCCTCCTGTTGGCGGCATAATATGTGCAGAATCGCCAACTAAAAAGGTTCGATTTCCTTGAAATTTCACGGCTGTACTTTCAGCGGCTTCCCACGGTAAAACACTTAATATTTTTGATTCAACATTTGTACTTCCAATTGCTATTTGAATAATTTGTTTACAACGTTCTATAGTGAAGTCCTCTAGCCCCTCTCCTTTTAATGGATCGTAGGCTACATGATAAATCCATTTTTTTACGTTATCAACCGGGATAAGTGCACCAAGAACCTCCGGATGAAGTACCATCGAAAAACCGAATGCATCTCCTTGTATAAACTCACTTAAATCAGCTTCAAAATAAATATTCATATAATAGCCACCGATGGTTCCACGACCCTCAGTTTTAATCCCTAACTGCTCACGTATTTTACTTTTCGCTCCATCCGCTGCAATTACATAGTCACAATGTATGACACTTTCTTTTTCTGTTTCACGATTTCGAATCGTTGCTTTTACCCCGTTTTCATTTTGTTCAAATGAAACTAATTCATGATAAAAAGATAGTTGCTCGCCTAATGTTTTCGCTTCTTGTAACATCATCTCTTCTAAAATAATTTGATAACACGCAGTTTGTTTTGATGGACTAATCTTTTCTATTTTTTGAAGTAACTCTTCATCGTTTCCGTATTGCGTCGCTCTCATTTGTTCCAATTCTTCTTTATTCGCCTCAGCTATTGTATGAACCGCTATTCTTCCTCTGCAGTTCTCTAATGCTTTACCTGCCAATTTAATTCTTTTTTCCAAACCTAATTCTCGAAATAACTCCATTGTACGTAAAGTAAGACCGCCTGCTTTCGGATGAATGGCAGTAGACGGATGCCTTTCAATAAGTAAGTACTCAATATTATGTTTTGCAAGAAATAACGCAGACGCTAACCCAGATAATCCCCCTCCAACAATTAAAACTGGTACATAATTCGATTTCATATATTTACCCTCCACATCATTGTTCTGAGCTCAGTGACATAAATATAATCAAAAAAAACATTAAAATATAGACTTATATTTCATTTTGAATTATCATATAGATAGATTACGCCCCAAAATTCCTTTTACCTTTTCATACATCTATAATCCACCTGAATTGTGTCTGTATGAAAGTGTAAAACAAAAGAATGTACTTTACGTTGAACCATGTTCTATCGTAAAAATCAAAAATAATACAAACATTATAAGCGGTCGTAACCTTATGGATTATACAAGGTTACGACCGCTTATTTTATTGTTACATCATTTTTTGTTTTTAAAACTTCATCTATTGTGTTATGTAATCCTTCCAATCCCTTTTCTATCTCCCTATAATTTTCAACAATAAAAAATTCATTCGTCTCGATTTTCTTTCTCAATATTGCACCTCATACAACAATCATGTAGCATTACCGTATCGAAGTAATGGTTCATCATCTTAAACCTTTCGACTAATTACCTGGAGGCAAAGTGATTGAAATGAATAAACAAGAACAATTAAATATTATAAAAAAAGATTTTATTGATTCTCAAAAAGTATTATTGGCAATTGGTGATGAAACACGTCAAGCTATTTTATTAGTGCTAATGGAAACGGAATGTCAAACAGGATTACGTGTAGGAGAAATTACGAAGCAAACACACCTTTCCCGTCCAGCAGTATCACATCACCTTAAGATTTTACGAGAAGCTGGCATTATTTTAATGAGAAAAGAAGGTACAAAGAATTTTTATTATATTGATATACGTACAAAATTAGGTTTATTAAAAAATCTTGTATTAGATATTGAGAAGCTATTGCAAAACTTTTATTAAAACTTGGAGGTATAAGAAATGAAAGCAATGATAATTGATAAGTACGGAAAAGTTCCAATGCGCATGGCAGAGGTACCTACTCCTGAAATAAATCAACATGAAGTGCTCGCAGAAATTCATGCAGCTAGTATTAACCCAATTGACTTTAAAATACGTGATGGAAAAGTAAAGATGTTACTGAAATATGAAATGCCTCTAATCCTTGGTAATGACTTTTCCGGTGTCATCGTGAAGGTTGGATCGCAAGTAACTCGTTTTAAAGTCGGCGATGCAATATATGCACGTCCAAGAAAAAATAAGATCGGTACTTTCGCGGAATATATAGCCATTCATGAAGATGATATAGCTTTAAAACCAAAAAATTTAAGTTTTGAGGAAGCGGCGTCGATTCCACTCGTTGGCTTAACATCCTATCAAGCACTACATGATGTTATGCATTTACAAAAAGGACAAAAAATATTAATTCACGCTGGGTCTGGTGGTGTTGGTACTTTCGCAATTCAGTTAGCAAAAATAATGGGCGCTACCGTTACAACAACTGCTAGTGAAGCTGGTTCCGATTTAGTAAAGTCTCTTGGCGCAGATCAAATTATTAATTACAAAACAGAAAAATTTGAAGAAATACTCAAAAATTATGATGCAGTATTTGATACAATCGGCGGAACAACACTTGAAAAATCATTCAATATTATAAAAAGCGGAGGAAACATTGTTTCAGTTTCAGGTATGCCGAATGCTCGCTTCGGTAAAGAATTTGGTTCAGGCTTCTTTAAAACTCTCTTATTTTCATTAGCCAGCAAAAAACTTACTGCACTTGAAAAAAAGCATAATGCTCAATATTCATTTTTATTTATGAAGCCAAGCGGGGATCAATTACGTACTATTGCAAACTATATTGAAGCCGGAAAAATCAAACCGGTAATCGATCGAGTTTTCCCTTTTGAAGATGCTCAAAAAGCAATGGAATATTCAGAGTCTGGAAGAGCAAAAGGAAAAATAATTGTAAAAATTAAATAATAATAAAAACCTCCATTTTCTTAAAATGGAGGTTTTAAATTTGCTGTTAAATAGACATAGTGCAATGAAGTCCTTACAATAGATTGCAAGGGGAAATATTATATTATACTTTTAGTTAACTTTACAAAGAATACATACGTACAAATACATAACTTAAAATACAAAAAGGAGGAGATACAATGACTAAAAATAATGAAACAGGTTGGAATTTAGATAATAGTTATACGACTTTACCACAATCATTTTATACAGAAATCCCCCCTACTCCCGTAAGTTCACCGGAGTTAGTTAAACTAAACCATTCATTAGCGATATCTCTTGGCTTGACCCCTGAAGAACTGAAAAAGGAAGCTGAAATTGCTATTTTCGCTGGTAATGCACTCCCAGAAGGAGCTCATCCATTAGCTCAAGCATATGCTGGCCATCAATTCGGACATTTTAATATGTTAGGCGACGGTCGTGCTCTTTTAATTGGCGAACAAATTACTCCTTCAGGTAAGCGTTTCGATATTCAACTGAAAGGTTCTGGCCCTACTCCCTATTCACGCCGAGGAGATGGTCGTGCT